>CAURFY010000311.1:0-3907 GCA_963524115.1 uncultured Bacillus sp. | reverse complement strand
CTGCTCCCGCAGGAGTCAAGCACCTTCCGCTCCAATCCGCCTCATTTTAATCGGTGCGAATTTAAAACTCGTTCAAAAACAACAATCTTTTAGAAAACAGCCAAATAAAAAAACAGGCGCACTAAATTCCTCTAGGCAACCTGTTTACTTATTTTAAATAACTGCTTCTTCTTCCTGAGTTAAATCATCATTCATCACACGAATAAATTGACCTTCGTTGTGTGGATAGCCTGCATTTGTAATTTTAACTTTGACAATTTTCCCAATCATTGCCTCAGTCCCAGCAAAAACAACTTTCAGGTAATTGTCCGTATAACCTGCGTATAGAGGACTTTCATCGTTTTCGTGATGTTTTTCTTCTGGGATAACCTCAAGAATTTCTCCTTCAAATTGCGAAGCATATTCTTTCGCCAATTGATCAGAAAGTGAAATCAGTCGATGGACACGATCGTTTTTCACTTCATCGTCAACTTGGTCCTCCATCCTAGCCGCAGGGGTTCCTGTTCGCTTGGAGTAAGGAAACACATGAAGCTCAGAAAATTGATGATCTTGGATAAAGTTATAGGTCTCCATAAATTCATCTTCCGTCTCGCCTGGAAAGCCAACAATTACATCAGATGTACTTGCCAAGCCTGGTAGAACCTCTGTGAATCGGTTTAGACGTTCTCCAAAAAACTCCATCGTATACTTACGGCGCATCCTTTTTAATACAGTATTAGAGCCTGATTGGAGCGGAATATGAAGGTGGCGAACAATAATATTAGAATTTTTAATCGCCTTAATAACCTCATCTGTTATTTGACTAGCCTCTATGGAAGAAATCCGAAGGCGCTTCAACCCTTTTACCTCTTTTTCGAGATCCTCCAATAACATGGCTAAGTTATATTCCTTCATATCTTCACCGTATCCACCAGTGTGGATTCCCGTTAAGACAATTTCCTTATAGCCTGCATCAACAAGTTGTTGTGCTTGACGAACCACTTCTTTTGGATCGCGAGAACGCATCAAACCCCGAGCCCACGGAATAATACAGAAGGTACAAAAATTGTTACAACCTTCTTGAATCTTTAAAGAAGCACGAGTCCTGTCTGTGAACGCTGGAACATCCAACTCTTCATAGACACGACTTTTCATAATATTTCTAACACCATTAATGGGTTGGCGTTCCCGCTTATACTGTTCTATGAAATCCAGCATTTTGGCCCGATCTTGTGTTCCAACTACAACGTCAACGCCAGGGATTGCGAGGATTTCTGCCGGTGAAGTTTGCGCATAGCATCCAGTAACACAAATGACGGCATCTGGGTTCTGTCTTACAGCACGACGGATAATTTGACGGCTTTTCTTATCACCAGTATTTGTTACGGTACAAGTATTGATAATATACACATCGGATGTTGTTTCAAATTCCACCCGCTCATAGCCCTGTTCTTTAAATAATTGCCAAATTGCTTCTGTTTCATAATGGTTTACCTTACATCCAAGTGTATGAAACGATACAGTAGGCATAATGATCACCTCAATAATTCTATATGGTAGGACACCGCTGATAAAAAATAAAGGGGGGCTGTTTCCGTTCTTAAAATACGCGGTCCAAGTCCGCAAACAGAAAACCCATTTTCTTTAAATAATGAGATTTCCTCGGAAGAAAGTCCACCTTCCGGACCAAAAACAATCAAAACCGATTGTCCAGATTTAAGTTCACGAAATGTTTTCGCCAATGCAGTAGTTTCACCTTGTTTTGCCTCTTCTTCATAGGCTACTAATTTAACATCATAGTCCTTTGCTTTTTCAAGAAGGGTTTTGATTGGGACTGGAGATAAGACACTCGGAATGTTGTTTCGATAGGACTGTTCGGCGGCTTCTTTGGCAATCTTTCGCCAACGTTCCAGCTTCTTTTCTGCTTTCTTATCATCCCATTTCACAATGGACCTTGATGCAAGAAAGGGTACAAACTCGGCAGCTCCAAGCTCAGTTCCTTTTTGAATAATCCATTCAAGCTTATCCCCTTTTGGCATTCCGCTCACAATTGAAACTTTTACTGGAAGCTCAGTTTTATCGTCATCTTCCCATTTTACAACGTTTGCCACCACTTTTTCATCGGTAATTTCTGCAATTACACAAACTGCACTTTTCCCTTCTTTGGTGACGCACACAATTGTTTCACCTGATTTCATTCTCATCACACGAGTAATATGATGAAAGTCATCACCATCAATCATAAAACAATCGTTTTCGGGGTCGGTATTAACAAAGTATCGTTGCAAGGAATATCCCCTCTTTCTTACCATGTATATTAAAACATACAAAAAATAAACTCGCCAGCGGGCGAGCCTTTAAAAAAGCAATAAAGTGGGGAAACTCCCCTTAATAGTCCTAATTCTTTTTGGCAATAATCGCTACCCAGTCTTCCATGACTAGCGTTTCTTCAATTGTAAAACCAGCATTAATGATTCCGTCTTTCACTTGCTCTTTTTTCTGTTGAATAATCCCGGAAGCGATGAAATAACCACCCTGTTTGACCACTCTTGCAACATCATCGGTAAAGCGAAGGATCACTTCAGCAAGAATATTAGCCACAACAATATCAACTGGTCCGTCAATCCCGTCCAATAGGTTATTTTGAGCCACAGTGACAAAGTCTTTTACTTTGTTTAGCTTAATATTTAGCGATGCGGACTGAACTGCGACTTCATCTAAATCTAATGCCGTCACCTTTTCCGCTCCCAATAATGCTGCAGCAATGCTTAAAACACCCGTTCCGGTTCCGACATCAATGACATTGTCACCCGACTTAATAGTCCGTTCCAGGGCCTGTACACACATTACAGTAGTTGGATGGGTGCCTGTTCCAAATGCCATTCCTGGGTCCAATTCGATAATTAGCTCGTCACTGCCAACAGGAGTATAGTTTTCCCAGGTTGGAACAATCGTAAACCGTTCAGAAATTTTAACTGGGTTATAATATTTTTTCCAGGCAGTGGCCCATTCCTCTTCATTTACTTCACTGATGGTCACATTATTCTTTCCAATGTCAATATTAAAAAGAATTAAATTATTAATCGCATCCTTAATCTCCTCAACCGTTTCCCCTAGAAAACTGTTAATCGGAATATAGGCTTTGATAATGACCCCTTCCTCGGGATAATCATCAGGATTGAGTTGGTAGATTTCACCGAATCGATCCACCCTTTCCTTACTTAGCTCAAAGGGATCCTCGATTACAACGCCACTGGCGCCTGCTTCGTGTAAAATATTTGAGATTGGCTCAATAGCTTCATTTGTTGTATGAATGCTAAGCTCTGACCATTTCATCTCTACCAACTCCGTTTTCTATTTATTCACCTTTAAAGGCGCGCTTAACTTTTGAAAAAATACTCTCTTCATGACTACCGTTTGGTGCCTTACCGCTAGCTTCAGAAAATTCCCGAAGAAGTTGCTTCTGCCTATCCGATAATTTTGATGGAGTAATAATTCGAACAATCACATGTTGATCTCCGACACCATAACCTCTTACATTGGGAACACCTTTACCCTTAAGTCTAAACTTCGTACCTGTCTGAGTACCTGCTGGGACTTTTAACTTAACTTTCCCATGCAAGGTTGGAATTTCAATATCATCTCCAAGGGCTGCCTGTGAAAAGGTAATCGGCATTTCACAATAAATATCTTCTCCATCACGTTCAAAAAACTCGTGGTCCCGAACGTGGAACACAACATATAAATCCCCTGAAGGCCCACCATTTATACCGCCTTCACCTTGACCTGTTACCCGAAGTTGTTGACCATCATCAATACCTGCCGGAATTTTCACATGAATTTTCCGACGTTTTTTCACTTTACCTGCTCCACCACATGTAGAACATTTATTTTTAATCAATTTTCCTGTTCCGTTACAATGATGACA
>CAURFY010000310.1:0-3913 GCA_963524115.1 uncultured Bacillus sp. | reverse complement strand
TGGTAAGAAGTATTTATGAGGTAATAAATGAAAAGATCAAAGAGTTTGGTCTAAAAAAGGTGAAACAAGTCAAACTTATCGTTGGTGAATTGACCGGGGTTGAAGATATGACCATGAAATCCTGCTTTGAGATATATGTTCAGGCAACACCTGTAGAAGGGGCAAAACTCGTTATTGAGCGGGTTCCGGTTACAGTGCGGTGCCGGATATGTGGTAATGAATACGAAACAAAAATTCCATTTTCCGAATGTGGTGTTTGCGGAAAAAAAAGTATCAAGGTCATTTCCGGGAAAGAATTATATATCGAAAGCCTGGATGTTGAGTAAAATTAATTACATATTCAGAAAAGGTGATAACGATGTGTGTTGCAGCTTTTGGTAAAGTTACAGAACTCATAGGAAAAAATGCACTAGTTAGTTTCAGGGGAGCGTTGAAGGAAGTTTCCGCTGCACTGCTTCCCAAGGTCAAAATAGGTGATACTGTTGTTGTTCATGCAGGCTTTGCAACCGAAATAGTCAAAGATCCTCAAAAGATTTATCGAGATGTAGTTGCTACAGACGCGTATGCCAGACAGCTACTTGACGGTATTGAAAAAGAAAATAAAAGGCTTCATGAGCGGGAATTAAAGATCATGAATTTTTGTGGTACCCATGAACATACCATTGTACAATACGCCCTGCGCGATCTATTACCTCCCAATATACAATTAATAAGCGGTCCCGGCTGCCCGGTTTGTGTTACGCCTGAAGAAGAAATTGGCTTGGGGTTGAATCTAGCAAAAAGAAAAAATATTATTCTTACAACCTATGGCGATCTTTTAAGGGTACCGACAAGATGGGGCTCTCTAGAACAATTAAGGTACGAGGGTATAGACGTCAGAATGGTCTGCGATATCTCACAGGCTCTTAATATAGCAAAAACTACAAATTCAGAGGTGGTGCATTTCGCGGTAGGTTTTGAGACCACTGCCCCTGGAACGGCTTCAGTAATACAGGAAGCTGGAAATATAGAAAACTTCTCCATTATTTCTTCACATCGGATCACTCCTCCAGCAATGGAAGAAGTAATTTTGAATTCAAAAATGGATATTTTGCTTTGTCCCGGACACGTAGCAATGGTTATTGGAACAACTCCTTTTGATGTCCTTGTAAAAAAATACGGGATACCTTGTGTTATCACCGGTTTTGAACCTGTTGACGTTTTACAGGCTATTCTGCAGGCAATGTATCATTATGGGAAAGACGAGAATTCAGTAATAAATCAATATGAACGGGTAGTAAAAGAAAAAGGGAATATACTAGCACAAAACTTGATAAATGACACCTTTACCCTAAAGGATGCAAGTTGGAGAGGGGTAGGCATTTTGCCTCAGTCCCGCCTGGTATTAAAGAGCGAATACCGTAGGTTTGATGCCGAGGCTAAATTTGATATACAGCTACCTGAAATGGAAGAGGTAAAAAGCCAGACTTGCATGTGCGGAGAGGTACTGAAAGGTTTGAAACCTCAAGCCTGCCCTAATTTCGGTAAAGAATGCACTCCTACAAATCCAGCAGGCCCCTGTATGGTTACGCAGGAAGGTGCTTGCAGCATCGCTTATAGAAATCGTTCTTCTTGATGATACTGATACAAAAAAAGCTCCGTTCATTTAATCATTTTGCAAATCATATCAAGCTTGGAAATGAACGTACAGTCTACATAGATTGGGGAATACACTTTTATTATTACAAATGAGGAGAATAAACGATGAGTGAAATAAAAGTTGTAACCAATATTCTTAAAGCAAACGATGAGATTAATTCCCTAAATAGAAAGAAGCTTGATGAAAAGAAGATCTATTTACTAAACCTGATGAGTTCACCCGGTTCAGGTAAAACTACTTTCCTTGAGAAGATTATATCCAAGTTAAAAACGGATATTAAAATAGCTGTCATTGAAGGTGATCCCTATACAAGTTTGGATGCCCGAAGAATTGAAGCAAAGGGGGTGCCGGTTGTTCAGATTAACACCGGAGGAGCTTGCCATCTGGATGCTAACATGATTAGGAATGCAATGGATAACCTCAATCTTAACGAGATTGAACTGTTAATTGTTGAGAATGTTGGCAATTTGGTATGCCCTGCAGAATTTGATATTGGCGAAGATATCAAAATTACCGTAATGAGTACAACCGAAGGGACTTATAAACCCCTTAAATGTCCTTTAGCTTTTGAAAAGTCGGGAGTCGTCATTCTAAACAAGATTGATTTGGTCGAGTATACCAACTTCGACAGGGTTGAATTTTATAAAAGTGTGAGATCCCTTAATGATAAGGCAATCATTTTTGAAACATGCTGTACTAAAGACTGGGGATTGGATGAACTATGCTTTTGGCTTAAAAATCAAGTAAAAGAAAAACAAAATTAAAATTTTACTAGTTTTGGATTATGTTGGGAGGTAGCTGATGTGAGATATGAAAGACAATTGATAATCCCACAAATCGGTCATGAAGGGCAGAAAAAACTGGAGCAAAGTACGGTTACAGTTATTGGTACGGGAGGGCTTGGTTCGCCTGTGCTTACCTATCTCACCAGTGCTGGAGTCGGGACAATCCGAATCTTTGATGATGATGTCGCTTCGGAATCCAATCTGAACCGACAGTTTTTACATAACACGGAAGACGTAGGAAAGCTAAAAACTCTATCAGCAAAAGAAAAATTATCGCAGCTAAATCCGAACGTTAATTTAGTTCTATTCAATATCAGACTGGAAACGGAAAACGTAGAAGAATATATCGCCGGTTCAGATGTGGTGGTCGATTGTGTTGATAATATAGTTACAAGAATGACTGTTGCCCGAGCGTGTATTAAACTGGATATTCCGCTTGTAGAAGGCGGTGTTTACGGGTTTTCTGGATATGTAATGGATATTGGAAGAGAATTCCCTTGCCTATCTTGTCTAGGTTATGATAATGTGATCCCAAAAACGCCGATCCCTGTTTTGGGGGTTACAGCGGGAGTCATTGGCTGCATGCAGGCAAACGAGTGTATAAAACTTCTTTTAGGAATCGGTGAGCCTCTTTACGGACGTATGCTAAGTTATGACGGACTAAGAGGTACTTGGGATGAAATTCTAGTAAAAAAAGCAGATGACTGTCCAGTTCATGGAAATAAAAAATAGATGGCGGCATAATCTGATTTACGCTTGGCTGTTATAACCCCATGCTTAATAAACAGCAAAAAGCGGAAGGAGAAGTAGATGTCACCACCGTTAACTAATACGTTGCAGCAAATTATACGTGTGCTTAAAGATGGTGGGTAATTTCTAGATGTCTTGAATATGAAAAAACAGAAGGTTCTACTGAAGGTCTACCAATGCATGAAAGAATACCTTCAACTAATATGGAACAAGAAATAATAAAAGCTGGATTTAATATAGAACAAAAATTATTTCGAGGGGACTTTTTATACTTCCTAATCGTTAAAAAGAAAATAGTTAAGATGAACTAATTCAAAACTTATCTTTAGGCATAACACAAGAATTTCCAACAAGAATGCTTTATCATAGAGTATGTGAAAATAATCAGAAAGGTTGATTTCTTTTATGCCGAATGCCAATTTGAATAAAAGTCTAAATACACTTCGAAAAATTTATGCTGACAATCTTTCTGTTACCTTAATTGCTGAAGACTTAATTTCTTGTAACATAGAAGCTGATACCAAACAAATAAAAACCAAAATGGAAAAGCTGGATTTTGATTATTTTGGCGTCGAATCTGATGGGAAAGTAATCGGTTATATTATTAGCCACGAACTTGAAGATCAATCAATTTCGAAGTTTGTTCATTATTTTAAGATGGAAGACCTAGTTTCAGAATCTACTTCTCTAATAGAATTATTGCAAATATTAAAAGAAAAACACCCTGTCTTTATTTTAG
>CAURFY010000309.1:0-3923 GCA_963524115.1 uncultured Bacillus sp. | reverse complement strand
AATTATTAACCGTTTTTGTTGCTGCAATTTTGAGTACTATTTTTATGATTGCTAGTCCGAAGGTTTTGGGAAAGGCAATTACCAAGCTGTTTGAAGGGATGATGATGAAATTCAAAGGTGTCCCTGGAGCAGAAGTGGACTTTAGTTATATCGGTAGGATCTTGTTAATTTTAATAGGATTGTACATTATCAGTTCATTATTCACTTACATTCAACAGTATATAATGGCTGGAGTTGCTCAAAAGGTCGTTTATAAGCTACGGGAAGAGGTCAACGAAAAGCTAGCAAAGCTTCCGTTAAAGTATTATGATTCACGGACACATGGTGAAACATTAAGCCGAATAACAAATGATATTGATAATATTAGTAACACATTACAACAAAGTTTAACTCAGATGATTACTTCAGTCATAACCATTATTGGCGTCATCGTTATGATGCTAACAATCAGTCCAGTATTAACCCTGATTTGTTTATTAACTTTGCCTTTATCCTTTATTGGCACGATTCTAATTGCCAAACGTTCGCAAAAGTATTTTAAAGCACAGCAAAAAACTTTAGGCGAACTCAATGGTCATGTGGAGGAAATGTATACAGGTCATCCAATTGTAAAAGTGTTTGGTCGGGAGCAACATTCGATTGATACCTTTACTGGAATCAATGATCAGTTGTACGATTCTGGTTGGAGGTCACAGTTTATTTCCGGAGTGATTATGCCCGTGATGATGTTTATTAACAATATTAGCTTTGTGCTAATTTGTGTCATTGGTGGTATTCTTGTCACGAAAAGAACGATCGAAATCGGAGATATTCAGGCATTTATTCAATATGCACGTCAGTTTTCCCAACCGATTTCACAAGCTGCACAAATTGCGAATATTGTTCAATCGACGATTGCATCCGCTGAACGGGTCTTTGAAATTTTAGATGAGGAAGAGATCGTAGAAACTGGAAAAGCCGAATTGATGGAATATCCAAAAGGTACGGTAACCTTTGAACATGTTGATTTTTCATATAAAAAAGATGCTCCACTAATTAAAGACATGAATATAGCAGTAAAACCAGGACAAACGATTGCCATTGTTGGACCAACTGGCGCAGGGAAGACCACCTTAGTTAACCTGTTAATGCGTTTCTATGAGTTAGATGGCGGAAAAATTACCATCGATGGAGTAGACATTACCAGTATGAAGCATGAAACATTAAGGAGCCTGTTTGGAATGGTGTTGCAGGATACTTGGCTATTTAACGGATCCATTCGCGATAACATTGGCTATGGTCGAATCGGGGCAACCGAAGAAGATATCCATGCTGCTGCGAGAGCGGCGCATGCCGATCAGTTTATCCGCACTTTGCCAGAAGGCTATGATACAGTGTTAAACGAAGAGGCTTCAAATATTTCACAAGGGCAAAAACAATTATTAACGATTGCCCGGGCGATTTTGGCAAATCCAAAGATATTAATTCTAGATGAAGCAACGAGCAGTGTTGATACCCGGACTGAAATTCAAATTCAACATGCAATGGATGCGTTGATGGAAGGAAGAACGAGCTTTGTTATAGCGCACCGTTTGTCAACAATCCGTGAGGCTGACTTAATTTTGGTCATGAATCAAGGTAGTGTAATTGAGCAAGGAAGTCACGATGAACTATTACAACAAAACGGCTTCTACGCGGATCTATACAACAGTCAATTTACAACTGGCAACTTTGAACCAGAATCAGCATAAAAAAATGGTGCCTGATCCCCAGCGCGGTAATGCGTTAAACCGCCGGGGGTCAGGCACCTTTTTTTGCATTAACGCGGTAAATTGCTAGTTTCTTTTTCAATAAATAATTTTGAGACCATAGATAGGGTTTTATTTTTATTAAAAACGAGGTAGAAATATCTTTCGTCTGTTAAATCCTCAAGCTCGTACATATTAATGATATTATTTGTAGAATATTCCTGGGCAACGATTTCCGAAATTACAGATATGCCTATCCCTTGGATGACCATTTGGATTAAACACTGACTATCGTCAGTGTGGGCGATTATATTCATTTGGTCTTTTGAAATGTGATGTTTCTTCAGGAATTTCCCAAGCATGGCATACGTTCCCGAATCCGAATTTCTCATAACAAATGGGTATTTTATCATTTCCTGAATATTAATAGGGTGCTTGATTTCAGCCTGTTTAGAAGTAATGAGGACCAACTTTTCTTTTAATAAAGGAATATAATGAAGTTTATCATTATCGTATTTCCCTCCTAAAAGTCCCACATCAACGCTTCCATTCAGAACCTTTTCAGCAACAATTTTTGAAGGGGATTGGTTGATATTGAACGTAACAGAAGGAAATTCTTCTCGAAAATGATTAACCATCTTGGGTAAGATGAACTGTCCTGGTACGGAACTGACAGCTATTTGAATAACCCCTCTAAGCTCAGTCATTCCTTGATTGAGATCCAACAAGGCTTGATCCTTTAATAAAAGAATTTTTTGTGCCCAATGGTACAGACGGTCTCCATGTGGAGTAAGAATATTTTCTCGTCCTACTCGGTCAAAAAGCTTCACCTTGAGCATCTTTTCAAGTGACTGAATATGCGAGCTTACGGTTGATTGACTTAAAAAAATATCTTCTGCAGCTTTAGAGAAACTTTTATGTTCAACTACTTTTGTGAAAACATATAGCTGATGAAAATCCACTTCATAGCCCCCTGCCTCATCGGAAAATTCGATGGAAATGTATAGCTATTATAGATAATTTGAATTTATATAAGGATACCATTGATTTATACTGAAAGAGAAGTCTGTTTTAGTCAGATTTCGACATTAATTAAATTATTTTTTCGGGGGAGAATTAACAATGAAACGAAAACAACCAACTCTTTTTAAATTATTTATGGTTATTACTCTATCATTTTTAGTTTTGGCAGCGTGTTCATCTAATTCTGATTCTTCAAAATCAGAAACTTCAAAAACTCAAAAGGAAGAGAAAAAAGTTGCGGAAACAAAAGTGGAAGTAACGAAAGAGAATCCAATTTTTGTTGATAAAAAAAATAAAGTAGTCAAAGTTTATGCTACTGTTAATGGAAAATATTTAGTAAGTCCTACTCGTCATGGTTTAAACTGGGTTGATGGAAACTACGGAGATCAATCTGTCCTTCAAGCTTACGCGAGCCCACTTAAATTTAACGAAGCATTAGTGGAAATTGGTGGCGTACCAGCCGTTGAAAAAGGCGGAGACGTAACGAAAGAGTTCAATGAAACTGCAGATGGTAAGTTCATTAAAGGGGACGAGGTTGCTGTTTCAATTACATGGGAAAAGGCAAAAAAAGATTACAATATCAATGACGTCATGATTGATTCTACTGGTAAAAAATTAGAATACCATTTCGGTGGTAACTACGATACTCAAGAAGTAAAAAATACTGGCTGTTATATGTGTTTTGATAGCTGTCCTGCAGGGATTACTAGCAATGCAGCCCATCCGGTTGGAACTTTTGAAGGTGGTAAAGCAGAATTTCACGGAAACCCAGATGTGCTACCTGCTGATGGTACACCTGTCGTTTTAACTTATTCAATCGTGAAGTAATAAGGCGGGGATTACATGAAACTAGTTACACGAGGAGCAATCCATTTTTTTGCGGCAGTATTCTTATTTTTCATTGTAGGAATGGCCTTATCTTTGCTACTCATTCAAAATCAGTTCATTGATATGCGTTTTGATAGTGAATTTGTCATTACGGTAATGACTGTTACAGGTATATGGTTTTTCTTCGCAAGGGTGTTCATGAATGCACACACCCTTGCTTTATGGGAAAAAAAGTGGACCAGTCTTCTATTGACTATCGGTAGCTTAGCCGTAATTCTGGTTATTACGATTCTTGAAGGTAGCATTTCCATAATGCCAGCCTATATGGCAAGAAAAGCATTGTAT
>CAURFY010000308.1:0-3925 GCA_963524115.1 uncultured Bacillus sp. | reverse complement strand
CGGTCATATTGTGGCTTTTTAGACCGAAGTGGCTCAACAGCCGTTAATTTTACCGGGGTCGCATCAGGTTCCTTAGTTAAAAGCTTTAAGGTTGCCGCTAATAATGTAACAGAATCAGTATCCTCAAGTAGGTTTTCTGCAGCTCTTTTATATTCGCTGAATTCTTCTGATTCCACAACCTTCATAATCTTATTAATTGTGGCCTGTTGATTTCCAACTAGTACATCTCTAAAACTAGGAACTGGCTTTTTATCAATTTTCCGTTTCGTAAGATTTTCAATCACTCTTAAATGATCAATTTCTCTTGGAGAAACAAATGTCACTGCTAAACCTTTATTACCAGCGCGTCCCGTCCTACCAATCCGGTGAACATAGCTTTCTGGATCTTGTGGGATATCGAAATTATACACATGCGAAACTCCACTAATATCTAGTCCACGCGCAGCAACATCCGTAGCTACCATGATATCTATCGTTTGTTCTTTAAAACGTCGAATTACTTGATCCCGTTTTGTCTGCGGAATATCCCCATGGATTCCTTCTGCTGAATAGCCACGTTTAATTAGTCCCTCAACTAACTCATCTACCCGTTTCTTAGTTCGACCGAAAACGATAGCAAGTTCAGGTGATTGGATATCTAATAAGCTACACAAAACGTCAAATTTTTGTTTTTCTTGTACTTCTAAATAATGCTGTTCAATATTTCCAACAGTCATTTCTTTAGCCTGTACCTTTACAAGTTCAGGATTTTTCATGAACTTTTCAGCAAGAGTTTTAATGCGGTGCGGCATCGTTGCTGAAAATAACAAGGTTTGACGCTCAGTCGGGATGCCAGACAGAATTTTTTCGATGTCTTCAATAAAACCCATATTCAGCATTTCATCGGCTTCATCAAGCACAACTGTATGGATATTTTGTAAACGAATTGTTTTTCTATCAATGTGATCCATTAGTCGCCCAGGAGTCGCAGCTATGATATGAGGTCTATTTTTAAGGCCTCTAATTTGTCGATTGATGTCTTGGCCACCGTAAATTGGTAACGTACGAATGCCTTTAGTATTACCAATCCGGTTTAATTCTTCTGCAACCTGAACAGCTAATTCACGTGTTGGAGCGAGTACAAGGCCCTGAATAGCTGGTTCATCAACTTTACAATTTTCAATTAATGGTACGCCAAATGCAGTTGTTTTTCCTGTTCCTGTTTGGGCTTGACCAATAATATCCTTACCTGTCATTGCGATTGGAATAGCCTGTGCCTGGATTGGTGATGGCTCTTCAAACCCCATTTGGGATAATGCCTTCTCTAGTGCTTCGCTTAAGTTAAAATCTGAAAATTTCGTCAAAATATATTTCCTCCTTACAAATGTTCCATATCTTCATTATTATCTAAAACGCCATTCTTCTTTCATTAAAAAGAAATGTTAGTGAAATAATTTCGTTTTCCTTTAATTTTGCATTATCTACTATATAAATCAATCTTTCCCGATCAAGATATTAGTACTCATGTCGGTTTATTTCCTAAAACAATGAAAGCCCTACCTCTCTTTCATCCTTACGGCTCCTAAGCCGCTCCAGTGTGAATCAGGTTTTTCAAATAAATCTTTACTTATGCAATATTGTGGGCATTATTCGTTCTCCACTAATAAAAAGCTAACTTCCTTTGGGAATATTTCCTATGAAGGGGTTGAGTATCACAAAAAAGAAACGTATGAGGAGCCTTTTTTAAGAGGAACACGAAGAATTTCTCTAATGGTTTCAAAAACAAAAGAAGGTGATGCTGGTTATGAATTGCATCACCTCAGGTTTATGAGTTCAACTTATGCTTTTTGAACGTTAGCTGCTTGTGGTCCACGGTTACCTTCAACGATTTCAAACGTTACTTCTTGACCTTCTTCTAACGTTTTGAAACCTTCAGTTTGAATCGCAGAGAAGTGAACAAATACGTCGTTACCATTTGCTGCTTCAATGAATCCAAAACCTTTTTCTGCATTAAACCATTTTACTTTACCTGTAGTCATGTGATGACCTCCAAAAAATTCATTCACCATTAGTTTTTCATATAATCTATTAAAAAAAATCATAGCCTTCAAATCGTGTAGGGACCAACAATCGCCTACATTCATTGCAGCTACGACTACTTAAATCCATAAAAATTATATAACGAACTTAACAGCGTCTCTATTATCATATTAGATTGTCGCCAAAATGTCAACCGTACACATTCTTTTTAAGATTAATACTCATGAATGAAAATAATAAAGCTTAAATTTGATTAGCTTCTTCTGGATATGCAGCCTTTTCAAGTTCATTAATGAGGTCCTGCTCATATTTTCTTAAAACTTGATCAGACCAAGTAAATACTTCTGCCAGATACGAAACAACCTCATTTTTCCATTCCCGTACATAATCAATATTAAATAGCAAATCCCCTGTTCGTCGGTAAAAAAAATCGACTGGTGTTACAACCATTTCGTATTGAATGGCATAATCAAGCATGGCATGTAGAGGCAACGGAAGTGCATATTTTTCGACCTCCTGTTTTATTTTCCTAAACAAACTGAAAACCTTTTCAATATTTGAACCATACAAAGATGTAAGCTTCATAGATTCCTCCATCGTCAGACCTAAATTCACACCTACTTCAATTTTCTGATTAACATAGTGAGCGAATTGCTTTGATCCGCCCACGTGTCCGCCAGAAATCGGCATGAGTTTGGTTTGGCACCCACGGAATTGACAATTCTCCATCTTTTCGAATTTTTTTGCAATAAAATCCACTGTGCTTTCAGCCATTTTTCGATAGCCAGTTAATTTTCCACCTGCGATAGAAACTAAGCCAGATTGGGATTCCCATATTTCATCTTTTCTAGAAATTTCAGATGGGCCCTTCCCGTCTTCGTGAATTAACGGGCGAATGCCTACCCAGCTTGACTCAATATCTTTCTCAGTTATCTCTGCAGAAGGGAACATGTAGTTAATTGCCTGGATAAGATAGGTGCGATCGGCATTAGTAATTGTAGGTGAGGCTGGATTTTGATCAAAAAAGGTATCAGTAGTCCCAACGTATGTTTTTCCGTTTCTTGGTATTGCAAATACCATTCTCCCATCTGGAGTATCAAAGTAAATGGATTGTTTTAAGGGAAAGCGAGACTGATTGATCACGATGTGAACACCTTTAGACAGCCTCAATGTTTTCCCATTTTTGGAGTTATCCTGTTCGCGTAGATGATCCACCCATGGTCCTGTTGCATTAACAACTTGTTTTGCGTTAATTTGGTATTGTTGACCAGTTAGTTGATCCAGAACAGAAACACCAACAACTTTTCCTTCTTTATACAGAAATTTTTCCACTTTAGTGTAATTTAAAGCAACCGTGCCTTTATCGACCGCTTCCTTTAACACTTCAATTGTCAAACGTGCGTCATCTGTCCTGTACTCAACATAATATCCTCCACCCTTTAAGCCATCTTTTTTTAACAGTGGCTCTTTCTGTAGTGTTTCTTGAGGATTTAGCATGACTCTTCGTTCGTTTTTTGGGACACTCGCCAGAAAATCATAAATAAGTAATCCGATTGAAGTAGCATATTTTCCAAACGTCCCACCTTCATGAAATGGAAGCAACATCCACTCGGGCCTTGTCACATGGGGGCCGTTTTCATAAACAATGGCTCTCTCCTTCCCCACTTCTGCGACCATTCTTACTTCGAGCTGCTTTAAATAACGCAAACCTCCATGAACAAGCTTGGTAGAACGGCTAGATGTTCCAGCAGAAAAATCCTGCATATCCACTAGTGCCGTTGTCATCCCCCTTGTCACTGCATCAAGAGAGATTCCTGATCCGGTTATTCCCCCTCCAATTACGAGGAGATCAAAGTGAACCGTTTTCATTTTAGATACGAATATTTCGCGATTCAAATTAGTAAAT
>CAURFY010000307.1:0-3930 GCA_963524115.1 uncultured Bacillus sp. | reverse complement strand
AATTAAAAAAGCAACTTGAGCGTTCATGATATTTTTATCCTTGACAATCCTATTAATGCTCCGTATCATAATATAAATAAAATGACTTATTATGACAAGAACCGATGATCGAGAATAGTAATTAAGACCCGCATGAAAAGAGAAGAAATGCCGTGGCTGAAAGCATTTCTGCATGATGACTTAATGAATGAACACTCAGTAGGTTTCACTCTGAAAAAGGACGATTTCTTTAGTAGGAGCTGGACGTGTACAGGCGTTAACTGTTTGAGCGGGAGCAATTTTTGCTTCAACTAGGGTGGTACCACGGGATTAATTACATAACTCTCGTCCCTTTGTTATTTAAATAACAAGGGACGGGAGTTTTTTGTTTTTTTATACTTCTACATAAATGGTAGTTTTAATGATAGATTCCACACAAGATGAGGAAAATAGAAACGTTTTAAGGAGGATAAACATGGCTATTCATATTCCAAGAGGGACTCAGGATATTCTCCCTGGACAAGTGGAGAAGTGGCAGTTGATTGAAAAAAAGGCGAGAGAATTATGTGAAAAATATCAATACCGGGAAATTCGGACACCAATTTTTGAACATACCGAATTATTTCAACGTGGAGTTGGAGATACCACTGATATTGTTCAAAAGGAAATGTATACCTTCACTGATCGTGGAGATAGAAGTCTGACCCTTCGACCTGAAGGAACAGCTTCAACAGTAAGATCTTTCGTTGATCATAAAATGTTTGGAAACGCCACACAGCCTGTCAAACTTTATTACATGGGACCGATGTTTCGATATGAACGTCCTCAGGCAGGAAGATTTCGGCAATTTGTTCAGTTCGGTGTTGAAGCACTAGGGAGCTCGGATCCGGCAATTGATGCAGAGGTTATTTCGCTTGCTATGAATTTATATAAAGAGTTAGGGTTAACAAAACTTAAGCTCGTTATTAATAGCCTTGGCGACAAACAAAGCCGAACCGATCACCGTGATGCGTTAATCGATCATTTTCAACCACGAATTGGTGAATTTTGTCCGGATTGTCAAAACCGGTTAATAAAAAACCCAATGAGAATTCTTGATTGTAAACAAGATCGAGATCATGAATTGATGAAATCAGCGCCATCCATTATTGACTTTTTGAATGATGAGTCACGTCTTTATTTTGAAAAAGTACAGAAGTACCTGTCAGCACTTGATGTACCGTTCGAAATAGATCCGAATTTAGTTCGTGGTTTGGATTATTATAACCACACTGCTTTTGAGATTATGAGTGATGCTGAGGGCTTTGGAGCTATTACTACTTTATGTGGTGGTGGACGTTATAACGGTCTGGTGGAGGAAATTGGTGGTCCTGAGACACCTGGAATTGGTTTTGCAATGAGTATTGAAAGATTCCTAGCGGCATTAGATGCTGAGGGGGTAGAGTTACCAATCATAACAGGCATTGATTGTTATCTTGTAGGTCTTGGAGATGAGGCAAAGGATCATACTGTGTCCTTGTTACATCAACTTCGAAACGCTGGATTTACTGCTGAACGGGATTATTTAAACCGTAAAATTAAAACGCAATTTAAAGCAGCTGATCGTCTTCAAGCGAGATTCGTAGCCGTATTAGGTGATGATGAGCTAAAAGCGAATAAAATCAATCTAAAAACAATGGCAACTGGAGAACAAACTGAAATAGAACTTGATACATTTATTGAAACTTTAAAAGGGTTATGTCATATCTAGCTCCAGGCACCATCGGCTCGAGGTCACAAGCCAATCCGTCCAGAAGGGTCAAAGAACGACCTTCCGGCCGGCTCGACTTATGCTTGTCGCCGATAAGCGGGTGCCTTACGCTTTTAAATTAGGGGGTAAAACAATGTTTGGGAGAACATATTTTTGTGGAGAAGTTCCAGAAACAGCAATTGGAGAAAAGGTTACTCTAAAAGGTTGGGTAGCGAAACGTCGGGATTTAGGTGGTTTGATTTTTATCGATCTACGTGATCGCACTGGGATAGTCCAGGTTGTATTTAATCCGGATGTATCAGAGAGTGCGTTAGCGATTGCTGAAAAGGTCCGTTCAGAATACGTTCTTGATATTAAAGGGACAGTAATTGCAAGAGCCCAAGGAACAATAAATGAAAATCTTAAAACTGGAACAATCGAGGTTCAGGTAGAGGAAATTACGATTATTAATGAGGCAAAAACACCTCCGTTTCAGATCACAGACAAAACAGAAGTAGCAGAGGATGTTCGTCTTAAATATAGATATTTAGATATGCGGCGCCCAGTGATGTTCGAAACCTTTAAAATGCGCCATCAAGTGACGAAATCAATTCGCGAGTTTTTAGACAGTGAAGATTTTCTCGATATAGAAACGCCAATTTTAACTAAAAGCACACCAGAGGGCGCAAGGGATTATTTAGTTCCGAGCCGCGTTCATCCGGGCGAGTTTTATGCGCTACCACAATCACCACAAATTTTTAAACAGTTGCTAATGGTTGGTGGGGTTGAACGATATTATCAAATAGCACGCTGTTTCCGCGATGAGGACTTACGTGCCGACCGACAACCAGAATTCACGCAAATCGATATTGAGACTAGTTTTATGAGTCAAGATGACATCATGTCGATGACCGAAACCATGATGGCTAAAATTATGAAGGAAGTAAAAGGACACGAGGTCAAACTTCCATTACCACGCATGTCCTACGATGAAGCGATGGGCCGTTTTGGATCAGATAAACCTGATACACGATTTGGACTTGAATTAACTGACCTTTCCGAAATTGTAAAGGATTGTGGGTTTAAAGTATTTACTGGGCCAATTTCTTCGGGTGGTCAAGTGAAGGCTATTAATGTTAAAGGTGCCGCTGATCGTTATTCTCGTAAGGACATTGATGCCTTAACAGAATTTGTCGCTGTTTATGGGGCAAAAGGCTTGGCTTGGTTTAAAGCAGAAGCAGACGGATTAAAAGGTCCGATTTCTAAATTTTTAACAGAGGAAGAACAAAAACAAATCAGTGCTGCACTTAGAGTGGAAACTGGTGACTTATTGTTGTTTGTTGCTGATAAAAAGAGTGTTGTAGCTGATTCGCTTGGTGCTTTACGGTTGAAGTTAGGGAAAGAATTAGACCTTATTGATACAAGCTTATTTAACTTCCTATGGGTTACCGATTGGCCACTGCTTGAATATTCCGAAGACGATGGCCGTTATTATGCTGCCCACCATCCGTTCACGATGCCTTTCAGGGAGGATTTAGAGTTTTTAGATTCAGAACCAGGTAAAGTTCGTGCTCAGGCATATGATATCGTTTTAAATGGTTATGAGCTTGGTGGTGGATCATTACGGATTTTTGAACGTCCAATCCAAGAAAAAATGTTTAAAATTTTAGGATTTTCAGAGCAAGAAGCACATGAACAGTTTGGATTCTTATTAGAAGCGTTTGAATATGGAACTCCTCCTCATGGCGGAATTGCTTTAGGTTTGGACCGTCTGGTCATGCTTTTGGCAGGAAGTACAAACCTTCGTGATACCATTGCTTTTCCGAAAACAGCAAGTGCAAGTTGTTTGTTAACGGAAGCCCCTTCTCAGGTAAGTTCAGCACAGCTTAGAGAGCTATATTTGGATTTAACTGTAAAAAAGGACAAGTAATTGCCACTTTTGAATTCTTGAATCCAGATAATATTTATGTTAATATCTAGGTAAGTTAATAAGAAAGAGTCCTGATGTGTTAGTTGAATCAGCAGATGTTTTGACCTAACATTTTAACTTCGGGAGTTTGGAGTTTTCAAGTTGCGTACACGCCTCTCTTGAAGGGGACTTACATAGGCTTGGGACAGAACACCCACCTGCAGAGAGCAGGATCAAAACTAAGCAATAAGCGACGGCACGATTGGGACTTTTTCGTCAATAAACCAACACACTCCATGAATGATTCATGGAG
>CAURFY010000306.1:0-3954 GCA_963524115.1 uncultured Bacillus sp. | reverse complement strand
TTACTCTGTTGTTAATGACAAAGTAGAAAATGCGGTTCAACAAATTGAAGCTATTATTCAAACTGAACATTTACGAATTCAAAGAAATATAGAGAGTATTGAAGAGTTTGAAGATGAGTTAGAAGAAATTTTAGAGGAAGAGTAGAAAGAGGGAAAGTTGTTATGATGTTATACCCATCAATCGATAAGTTACTAAAAAAAATCGATTCAAAATATTCATTAGTAATTCTTTCAAGTAAACGTGCTCATGAATTACACCACCATGAACCACCATTGTTAGAAAACTATGAATCACATAAAAATGTTGGTCGTGCGTTAGAAGAAATCGCAGCCGGGAAATTAACTATCCGTGAAGATAGCAAACCAGAGCATGTCTAAATTAAATTGATGTTTTTTGTCAAATAGTGTTGATGAAGAATTTTAGGAAGGAATTAAGCAACTAATTGTTGTTTAATTCCTTTTTGTATTTGGAAAAACATTTTTGTTATAAAATAATCAGGTTTCTAAAATGATGATAACTCTTAAATCCGTAGGCATTTCTTTTGAGTATTTTTATTTTGTTATTAATTTCTTCAATAAATCCATTTTTTCGAGTTGGATGCTCACAAGTATTTTGAATATATGGTAGGTAAGTAAGTAGAGTTTTTAACACTCTTTTTAGACCAGAAGATAGTTCTAATTGTTTAGCTGCTTCAATGGTTGTAGTGAATTCGATATAATTTAGGACCTTTATAACAATGATGATGCATCATAAGTACGTAGATTCGGTTTAATTCCCTATTTAAGGATTATACAATATGAAAAGAATCAATAATAGATTTCGTATTAGATACATTAAATAAAATCGATTTACCTAAGGATGTTCTACTACATAGTGATTAATTTAATGTTTATACTTCTGCAGAATAATATAATTTATGTAAAGAAAAAGGCATTCTCCGCAGTATATGCCGTAAAAGGACTCTTGCAGATAATTCTCCTGTCGAAAGTTTTCATTAATTTTTGGGGAATCCATCACAAAGATATGCCATATTTTCACATAAAAAACACATTAAAAAAGGAGAAAATAGTAAAATATTTTTAACATTAAGTGATTTTATGATAAAATACTTTATAAATAATATTATTATCATATACAAGGAGGATATTATATGTTTAATTGTGAAAAAAAGATTAAATATTCGATTCGTAAATTGTCAATTGGGGCAGTTTCTTTAGCAATCGGATTTTCGTTTTTGGTCGCACCTTTAGGATTAGGCCAAAATGTTCAAGCTGCTGAGGAGACAGCAGTTGAAAATGTTGTCAAAGACAAATCGGTTTTAGAGAATTATTTACTAGAACTAAAAGCGAAAGATTTTTCTAACAAAACAGAAGAAAGTCTTTCAAAACTAAATGATTTAATAGCTAAAGCTGAATCAGTTTTAGAAAATGCAACATCACAAAAAGAAATTGATCAAGCATACCAATCACTTGTTGGTTATGTAAATAGTGGTTTACGTACGAAAAAAGTAGAGAAACAAGAAGTAGTTGAAGGAGACAAAACTGCTGAAGGTAAGAAGACTGTTGGCCAAAAAGCGGAAAATACAGAACCTAGTTCAGAAAGTAATTCTATTTCAAAAACTGGAGAAAATGATCCTCGTAATGGACAATCAATGGGGGAAGGAGAAAAAACATTTGCTCCTACAACAGGGCTTGCTGGAAATGTTACGAATGAAACAGAATTACAAGCACAATTAAATGCTAATAATTCCAATATTATTTTATCAAATGATATTTCCTTAAATGGCCCAATTTATGTTCCGAATAATTATACTGGTACCATTCACGGGAATGGGCATAAAATTACTCTGAACAATGATTCTTTTAAAGGGATGTTTGTATCTTCAAATGCAAACTTGACTTTTGATAGCATTACTTTAGACGGTCAAGGGAAAGGACGTTTGATTCGTGTTTCAGGTGGTAAACTTACTGTTAAAGATTCAACATTTGAAAATGGGGTAAGTTATAATTCTAATACTGGTTATACTGGAGGAGATATCCATGGGGGGGCTATTTATGCATTAGCTACCGCTGATGTTGATATTCAAGATTCAGTGTTCCGAAATAACTCTGCAGTACCAAGAGTGGGGGCGGGAACAGATTTTACCTCTGCTCATGGGGGGGCTATTTATGCTGCTAATGCTGGAACAATTAAGATTCGTACTACAAAATTTGAAAACAATAAAGTTGTAGGAGTAAACGACGCACTTGGAAACGGTGGTGCCGGTGGTGCGATTACTGCAGACTATACCACATCGGTAGAAATTTCAGATTCTACATTTACAGGAAATCATACTGGACATATTACTGAAGCTGGAAACCAAGGTGGTGCTGTTCGTGTAGACCATACTATCTTCAAATCAACGAATAATACTTATAATGTTGCAAGAACATTCAATACTGGTGGTGCTATTTATGCTCATGCGGCAACAGTAACTATTGAAGGTGATACCTATAAGATTGATAACCTTGGAGATGGTTTTGGAATTAGTGGTGGTGCCATTGTTTCATCAGACAGTAATACAAGTATTAATAATTCAACCTTTATAGGAACTGGAGACTCAAAAGTCATCCATTCAGGTGGTTTAATTGACGTGGTTGGTTCTGGATCGTTCAACTTGAAAAATTCTACACTAACAGGTACTGGTTCTTGGTGGAACGGACCAGGTATGGCTACTTTCGGTGGTGGTGTTGCTTTTGAAACAGATAGTACAGCAACTGCTTTAATTGAAAATACAACGATTAACAATATTGCTTCTGATGAACATGGTGGTGCCATTGCAGTTGGAACAAGAGTTGGGGATAATACAGGTGTTAATTTAACATTAAGAAATATTACGATTAACAATGCAAGAACTCGTTTTGCTTGGAAAACTACTCATGGTGGAGCAATCGGTATTGGTAAAGGAAGTAATGTCACCATCGAAGGAGGAACTATTTCAGGTGGATTCTCAGTAATTGGTGGTGGAATCTATAATGAAGGAAACCTAACATTAACTGGTGGTGCTAAATTGTCTGGAAATACTGCTTATAAATATGGTGGCGGTATTTATAACAATGGTACACTTACAGTAGATGAAGCTACCTTAGAAGGGAATTTTAAGACTCCTGGAAATGGTGGAAAAGATGAAAACCCGGGAAAGACGAATGAATATGCTGGGGGTAATATTTACGCTAAGAAAGATGTAACGATTACACCTAAAGCAACTATTGATGAAGGCGATATTCGTGTTCTTGATCAAGAATCAGCGATTGTATTAACAGGTGCTCTAACGCAAAATATTAATGTAAGTATTAGTGAAGTAGCTGGAGGAGATAACAACGAAACGCCTGTTCGTCATGTAGGATATCTTGTAGCTAAAGGGGATGGAACGTATACTCCTACTGCAGAAGATGCTAAGAAACTTCACTATTTAACAAGAGATACAAATGATGCTAGTGCGATTGCGGTTCATGACGATTTAGGTAAATGGGATAATGTTCTAAATCCAGAAGATAATACTGTAGTTTTAGGACAACGCGTGAAGATTGTCTACCATGCAAACGGCAATGCTGGAGATGCCAAATTTACTTCAACAAATTCCGACACAGTAGAACAATTAGAAACTATTTACAAGAAAGGATTTGTTCCTCAAGTCATTTCAGAAAAACCAACACGTGATAACTTTAAGTTTGATGGTTGGGAAACAACTCAAGCGGGTGGAACAGCCTTTAATGTAGGAACAGCTCTAGGATTGGATGGTTCAGAAATTACAAATTTAATCAACCCTAGCACAGTTCATGCATATGCGAAATGGTTAGCTGCATATAAAGTCAATTATAAATTTGTAGCCGATGCTTCTACACCAGCAGGGGTAACATTCCCTCAAACGGCTATAGACGCTTTCAAACCAGTTGATACAGATACTTATTTTT
>CAURFY010000305.1:0-3955 GCA_963524115.1 uncultured Bacillus sp. | reverse complement strand
GCATTCAGATTGTTTTTTTAAGTGGATGGAACTTGCTGTTTTTGGAGGAGTGAAATAAATATTGAGTCTAAAGGGGGACTTAGAAAGAATCCCTTTATCCACAATCTCAGTAATAAAACGAGAAACGATTGAATAATACAATGCAAGAGCTAGAATAACATACCCACTTTTCACCATAATATAACGTCCAATCAGTCGTTTTTTGGATTGGAATCAATACTATTAAGCCCTCGTGCTATAGAACCACCAATATCAAGTGCATTTAATTCAGTTGTTCCAACTAGACTAACTGAACTTGCCAATTTTACCAACCCCCAACTAGATAAGAATCACCCGAACCGTCCCCATGTTACTCCCCGAACCGTCCCCATGTTACTCAAAACTTTGATTTAAAATTGTTGCCCATTCTCGGGGTCTATTCATAAATGATATATGTGAGCCTGGCAAGGTGATAAATGCGCTACCGGTTTTATCGGATAAATACCGTGCCACCTCTGCAAGCCAAACATTTTTGCGTACAGTCCAATCTCCCGCCGCAAAAATCAATTTTTCTTTATGTTTACGCAGTAGGTCCATATCTGGCATATAATTGGTTATCTTAATTAGTTCCTGCTGAATAAAAATATCGTCAGTTAGTTTTTCGGGCAGGCGAACTTCTTCCGACTGTTTTGGTTCTTTCATTAAGTATAACTTTAAAATAATATCCGAAAGTAGTGGAGCAATTGTCTTCCGACCCATCACACCCATTGCAAATTTTGTAGCTGCCTTACTTGAGCCTTTATCTAAAGCCATTCGATAACAATCATCGAAAAAATACAGCCATTTTGTAGGGTTATTTGCGAAGTTGGCTAGGGGTGGTTCGTGAATAATCGCTTTTCGAACCACTTCAGGGAAATTCTTGACAAGTTCCAATACAATTACTCCGCCACTGCTATTTCCAACAACAAAAGCAGACTCTTCCCCCGCCGCCTTAAGTATTGCTAGTACATCTCGACTTTGCTGGGCAATAGAAAAGTTGTGGGGATTGTTTGCAGTGCTTCTGGCATTTGCTCGGCGGTCGTAGGTTATCACTTTGAATTTATCGCACAAAGCATCAGCCAGTGGGAGAAAGGAATCCCCATCGCCACCGCCACCTGGAATTAGTATTAAAGGGACTCCATTACCGGTTATTTTATAAAATAGTTCATCACCCTCTGTAGCAATCTTCCCATTTATTCTTTTATTCATAATGAAACCCTTCCTGAACTATTGGTATTCTCACGGCCCAGTTCTCTTATTTTGGTATGCTATTTAACTTGTTAATTTAATTTTTCTACATCAAAAGTGAACCACTCAGTATGAAATGCTGCCCTATTTTGTAATACTACCTGTAATTAAATTACCGAATCAATCGACTGTTTTCCAATGCCTCTCTAATGGACATAATTCGTCTCCTAAAAATGCAAAAAAAACGGGTGATTCATCCTTCATATTAGCATGGAAATAAAAGTAAAACTATATAACTATAATAAATTAGAAATTAAAATGTAGAGCAAGCAGCTCCGCCTCTCCCCTCCAACACATCACACATCCTGTGAAACAAGATTTTTCGAGGAGTAACAGGCACCGAAATTAAAGACATGAATGTATGTTTTTTTTCATACCATATTTTTGGGGGTGGAAAAATGGCAAGAGTAAGTTACCGAAGTTCAGACATTAACTTAATGGCAAGGATGATGAGAGCAGAAGCCGAAGGTGAAGGAAATCAAGGAATGCTATATGTTGGAAATGTAGTTGTTAACCGTATTGTAGCAAATTGTGGTGACTTTAAAGGATTGCGAACAGTTCCACAAGTCATTTATCAAGTACAAGGAGGAAATTATTCTTTTGAAGCTGTTCAAAAAGGCAATGTATTTTATCAAAGACCAAGAGAATCTGAAAGAAGATTAGCAGAACGGAATTTGAAACATTGGAGAATGCACCCAGCGAGATATGCCCTTTGGTATTTTAATCCATCTGGTCCGTGTCCTCCAACATGGTACGGCCAACCTTTTACAGGTCAATTTAAAAAACATTGTTTTTATGAACCAGCGCCTGGAACATGTGCAAGTGTTTATCGAGGATGACAAGTTTGCTCTTTGAGATAAGATTCAAATATATAAAAATAAACCTTTTATTATAGTATTTACCCAAGACGGATATTACACTTAAACTATCCTGTTCCATCAATAATGATCTTCCGTAATCGCGCGCTTATATGAAATGACTAAAGCCTAGTGTTCTACTGTCCTGCCTGTTATAACTGGGGGAATTTTGAATGACTGCAGTGGTCTACTTTTAGATTACTAGATACATATACATTTTTAGTATCACTTCACTCTGTTTGTCTTCTCTAAACATCCCATTTTACATCACGCTATCAACCTTGGACAAATCCAGTTACTTAAAGCAAAAATTTCAAAGTTTAACGTGCTCCTTACTAGAAGAAGAGCTAGGTTTGTTTCTGCCAGAAGCAAAAACAAACCCTCTTCAATTTTTTCTTCTTCAAATTACCTATCTGGCCTTACTGGCCATGTGGATAGGAATCACAAGAACCGTCCCCATGAGAACCCCTGTGGATTCACATATCAATGCTCATTATTCCTGATTTCATTGCTATTTTCCTTAGGAAGTTGTTATACATAAATGGTGATTTAAGCTGTTTTAACTTTATGTTAAGTCGTAGTTTATTAGTATTCTGGTAATATTCAGCAAGGATATTATCAGGACGTTGTTGTATTGCATTTGCTAGTGCATATGCGCTTCGGAATGAATAACTTAATCCTTCAGCTGAACTAGGGCTGATCCAGCCTGCAGACTCTCCTATCAATACGATATTTGCTTTGCCAAGATAAATCTGATCCAGTTTTTCAGGTCTCAATAAATAAGAACCATTTCTCTTTACACATGGCCCAAACTCAAACCCTCTCGATATAAGCTTTTCCTTCAATACCATGAATCTTTCATATGGATTATTCTTAGGCAAAACAGCTGTGCCTAAAACAAGCAGATCATCCTTTGGAATTGTCCATGAATAAAAATCAGTAATTTCATCATCAAAGATTGAAGAAAAATACGGTAAACTACTATCCACTTTATAATATTCTTGAATCGTAATATAAGTCTTAGGCTTTGGTGAATCTAATGAAAGCTTTCTTCTTACAGTCGAAAAGGCCCCATCCGCACCCACTAAGATTTTTGTGTAAATAGTCCGTTCTTTTCCTTGTTGAACATATTGCACCTTAATCGTATCATTAACTGTTTCGAATTTTTTAAAGACTGCCCCAAACATTACTATAACTTCAGGTGGAATGAGTGAAACCAACCATTTATCAAATTTCTCCCGATCTACATTAATGTAGTGACGTTGATAATACTGTTCAATATTGTTCTGAATATCGATAGCTCTCACCGTAAATAGCTGAGGCCCGACTAATATCTCTTTAGGAATGCCTAGGCCAAACTTTGCCAACATCTGCTGTGCATCCGGAGCAATTAATCCACCGCAGCATTTTTCAGAATTGCTTGTAGAACTCGTATCATGCAGTTGCCTTTTATCGATAATTAATACTTTTAACCTTTTACCAAGCAATCTAGCTAACGTAGCGCCAGCTGGACCCGCACCAACAATCACGATATCGTACATTACAAGTTTTACCTCCCTATCAGAACTTACTTCATTACTTTTCCACTGCTGTATTCTAAAGTATCACCTGGTTGACAATCAAAAGCCTTACTTACAAAAATAGCGATCTTTAAAAAGCGTGTTGAACCTCATCTCATAAAAGGTCCTCACTTACTTATTTACAAATTGATTATAAGATAATTTTTATTGATTATCAATAAATTATTATTGAAATCCATTACAGAAGGCCGTGGGGGTGCTTAATAGTAAGACGAGACGCCACTTTGTAAATCGATATGCAATGTTTGTAAC
>CAURFY010000304.1:0-3958 GCA_963524115.1 uncultured Bacillus sp. | reverse complement strand
CAATGATTGCTTCAGCTAGTGTGAAGTCAGTAACTGTCCCTGTAGCTGTCGAGGTTTCTTCGATTATTGGTGTTGATCCTGCCTTAACTGCGGCATTCGTAGTCGCAACGGGTACTCTTGGAACCATTGCCGGCCCATGGTTGATGAATGTAACACACATTACTCACCCTCTCTCAAGGGGACTAGCTCTTGGGACGATTTCTCACGGGCAAGGTACGGCCCATGCAGCAACTGAAGGTGAACTTCAAGGAGCAATTGCAGGGGTAGCAATGGGACTTTCGGCAATTTTCACAGCCATTATCGCACCGATTATTGTGCCGTTCTTTTTATAAGGGACGGTTCTCATGGTTCATTTTTTTGCAAAAGAACCATGAGAACCGTCCCCAGAACGAACTAATTATTTTTCAAGACTCTGATAAACCGCCATCATATCTCGTTTATTTAGCTCACGAATACGATTGAAAATTGGAATATCTGCAAGGGCCTCAATGTTAATACTTTCAGCAGCCACATCACTTACTTTGCCAGTTAGCCAGGTTTCAACGGATATGCATTCGACCATTTCCATGCGACCTTCATCATTGATGCCACTTGCATGACAACTCACACATGGTATCGTTAATTTAAGCACGCCTTCATGGAGATTATCTTCTGTAATGACTTTCTTTCCTTTACAGAATGGACATGGATGACTTGCTTTAATCTTATTAATTTGAGTGACAATTTTTTTGTAACCAAAAGCTTCATAAACATAGGTTAGTTTTTTGTATTTTCCATTAGTGAAATACTTATCAATGATGGTTTCTCTCGTCTCAGTGATATTAGCAAAATCACAGATGGTAATCCGATTTTTGATGCCGATGGATTCAATATTGCCTCTAATTTCGTCCCAAAATGGTAAGACATTTTGTAAAACCATTTCATAACCAACAAAGCTTGCTAGTTCCAGTTCAAGCATTTTCAGTGCGACTTGTGTTTCCCTTGGCAATAAGGAAACATCTTCCGTCAAGGCCATATCGCCCCCAACGATAGATTTCAATTTTACCAGTTCCGGTAACTTCCCTACTGTTTCCATCACTTGATCAAGTGGCTGTTGAATAATCTCTCGAATATCCGTGTCACCAAATTTGAGTTTTTTATGATGGTTTAGCACGGTTCCTTCACAAATCGGACAGGTAATCATCTCTTTTGATGCTTTCATCTGCTCTTTAATAATCGATTTTGAAATGGACATATACATCCCAATGATTTGATTAAATCCCTCCCATGTCCTCCGTGTCTTGCCTGCTTTATCATAGAATGACTTTTCCCGATACCCATATAAAAAGGTATGCTTTTCCGCGTCTGTCATCTGATTATAGCTTTTACTAATATCCTGATCGAGCTCCTTCTTAATCTCATCGAAAAGGAATTGCAATTTTGGATATTGGTAATATTTTAAAACCTCCATCACGTCTGGATGCAATAGGCCATCCCAGAATGGAACGGTTTTGTCTTGAATCACAACATCGATATCAAATTTTTCAATCATCCTGCGGCCCGAGCAGCACGGACAATGATTTTCTTGATAATAGAAATCGAAGCTTCTTGTATCTTTATTGGTCGGATGCGCCGCCACAATATGGTTGATCAGGCCACCCATTTCATAGAGAAAGGTATATTTACTATACAAGTGTCTTTCAAGATCAATGGCAATGACGGGTGCAATTGTTTCAGATTCGTATTCACCGTAAATCAAACGCGCCATTGAGGATAAGCTTTTTAAGATACCACCCTTATAGATGTTTTCTGCATTTTTAAAATAGTCAATGTGATTTTCTTTTAAATAAGTAATGCCATTTTGCTGCTTTAGTGAGGAAGAGATAGGCGATGGTGCAGCGGTATCTTCCCTATTTTTCAGAAAAAAATAATCGTCATGACTGACTACATCAAGATGCTCCACAGGGGAAATTTTTCTTTTACCAAAATCAACGATATAATCTGAGCTTTCCAGCATATAGTCATTATGTTCAATCATCATGATCGAGACTGATTCATCTTGAAGGATGCCCCTGACACTATCAATGAATTGGTTTAAAATATTTTGTGATAAACCTTTTGAAGGCTCGTCAAAAATAAACAGAGTATGGGGGTTTCTTGAGTTAGCAAACAGCTCAGAAACTAAATGAACACATTGAAATTCACCGGTCGATAAGGTTTGTGTTTTTCTTTCTAACGTCAAATAACCAAGCCCTAGTTTGATCAATAGGCTCAAGCGTTTATGTGCGATGTCCTCATTTGGCAGTTCAGCAATAATATCTTCAATCGAGCGTTGAAAAATATCATCAATATCTTCACTGTATTTGGTGAGTTTCCTTTTGATATCAAGAAAAGTCGCAACGGTTGACCGACTTGTAATGGATTGGTTTCGATCTTGCCCGACGATAACTAGTTTATCTTTTGAATATCGCTTCAGAAAATCTTTGGCGATACACTCATTGACCAGTGTCGATTTACCACATCCTGACTCACCCGTAAAGGTTACAAGTCTATTTTTGGGAATTTGAATTTCAGCCATTTGAATATTACGGCAATATAGATCATGGAATTGATAGTATTCTGTTGGCATTTCCTGATTTCGTTCCCAAGGGATTGGTTGTGGGCGCGGTGATTCTTCAACAATTTTCCCGCCATATTTACCACTGCCAGGTCCAAAGAACAATTGTTCATCCGTGGTATCGAGCACGGTGTCAGAATGATCAATGACCCAAATTTGATTCTTATAGCCCAATTGTTTAATCTGTTCTAAAATTTTCAATAGTGTTTGGTGATCAAGACCCACGGAGATTTCATCAATAATAATCACGGTATTATCACTGGCTGCCATGAATTCTGCCAAGTAAAGCCGCGTTAATTCCCCTCCTGACAATGTACCCATGATCCGATTTAAGGTTAGGTAACCAATATTCATTTGGATGATATTTTGGAGGATATGTTGTTTCGCTTCGCTCATATGTAATTCCTCTGAAAGGGAATGAATCGTTTCAATACTTAAATTGTTGATATCGGAAATACTATGTGGTTGATTCCATAATTCTATTCTTTTTTGCTCAACTTCCGGATTAAATCGCCTGCCTTCGCACTTTTTACATTCGACATTTTTAGTCGTACCTCGCCCTTTACAAGAGGGACACCAGCCTAATTCATTATTAAAAGAAAAAACTTCTGGGGAAAGGTTATATTTTTCAGCAAGACACTCGCGAATCTCTTTGAAAACACCCGTATGTGTGCCAATCGTCGAACGAGGATTGGAAGAAATAGATGATCTTCCGAGGAAAAGAACTAAAGGCATCTCTTCCATCTTGATGGCACTGAAATTAGTTTCCATGATATTGGAAAATAAATACTGATATTCAGCCTTTGGCAATAGGGAAACGAGACGCTTCTTGGATTCTTCACCAATGGTTTGACAAAAAGTTGTTTTGCCAGATCCGGACAAACCGGCAATTCCTAACGATTTATCCGCTGGAAGTGCTACATCTAAATTGTTAATGTTGTTGGCAATTAATTGATTTATTTTCATTGAGATATCCTTTCCACTCTACAAATTGAGTCTTTCATGTTTGCACAACTGTATCTGATCATTTTGCTCAATCAACTCTTCCATTTTACTTTACAGTAAAACTTTGCCACCCATTTTTGGGTGATGCTCCTAATCGTCTGATATTCAATTATAATTGATTTTTCTATAATTCTTCAATTTCCTTTTGACAAATCTTTGTACTTCCGAATTATCCTCTCAGAACCGTCCCCATGAACCCTACAAGAAAAGCCAATTTTCCAAAGAGGAAGATTGGCTACATACTTCTGATATCATTATCAATTACATCCGAAAGTTTTTTCATGTCAATGAATATCGCCTATTTCAATTTGATAATTGATAAGATTCACTTTATGGGGCATATAAGAGGAACTAAAT
>CAURFY010000303.1:0-3966 GCA_963524115.1 uncultured Bacillus sp. | reverse complement strand
ATGGAATTACAGGATTAACGAAAAAGAAAAAGGAAATGATTCGTGAAGTTATTACTCAAAATCAAGGCACGGAAAAATTGATGTTTGAGTTAACGAATTTAGGTTTTACACCTTCTATTGCGCAAAAGATTATTGGAATGTTTAAGGACAAAGCTAAACAGATTCTAGACGAAGATCCTTATCTATTGTTACAAAAAATCGAAGGTCTTGGATTTAGGCGGATGGATAGTATTGCTCAATCAATGGGAATTGATCCTGATGATGCATCAAGAATAAAAGGTGCCTTATTTATTGTTACTAGAGACTTCTGCTACCAGACAGGCGATACTTATATTTCAAGTGAAGTCTTAATTACTCAAGCACAGCGTTTGTTAGAATCCTGTCAGAATTATTTAATTGATCCTGAAAAATTGGTAGATGCTTTAAATGATTTAATTCGAGAAGGCGTTGTTTATTCAGATGAAAGTAGAATTGCTATCGCTTCTCTTTATTATGCAGAGCTTGGAATACGAAATGCAATTTCTAGAAGAGTGACTAAAGAAAAAGACACTCTTTCTAAAGAATCCATTAGTAAAGCGATTCAAAAGACTCAAGAAAAATTTGACATCATTTATGATGAATCCCAAAAAGAAGCCATTCATCAAATTATGCATGAACCGATATTTGTATTAACAGGTGGGCCTGGTACGGGAAAAACAACGATTATAAATGCTGTGATTGATGTCTATTGCCAATTGAACGAAATTCAAGATGTAGAAGATGCTCTGGTTTTAGCGGCTCCGACAGGGCGTGCGGCTAAAAGAATGAATGAACTCACGGGATTTCCTTCATCAACAATCCATCGTTTGCTGGGAATTGCTATTGATAGTCCCGAAGAAAGTTTTGAAGATAAAGAGATTAATGGTGAGTTTTTAATCATTGATGAAATGTCAATGGTGGATACGTGGTTAATGAATCGTGTGTTAAAGGCTTCTCCGGATCGTTTGAAGATATTGTTAGTCGGTGATAGTAACCAATTGCCTTCGGTTGGACCAGGTCAAGTCCTTACAGATTTACTTGAAACAAAATGTATTCCTTCAATGGAGTTGAAACGAATCCATCGTCAGACAAATCAATCTTCTATTGTAGAATTAGCTCACTGTATTAAAGATGGGTTTTTACCGAATAATTTCGCTCAAAAACAGCTAGATAGAAGTTTTCTACCCTGTACTCCGGAACGTCTTGTGTCAATTATTGAACAAGTAGTGGTGGTAGCTTTGAAAAAAGGATACACGAAAAAGGATATTCAAGTATTAGCTCCTATGTATAAGGGGGATTCTGGAATAAACGCCATTAATCAAATGATGCAAGAAATATTAAATCCGAAAATTGGAAATAGTGTTCGTGAGGTGGAATCGTTTGATAGAGTGTTTCGTGTTGGAGATAAAGTTCTCCAATTGGTGAATTTGCCTGAGGAAAATGTTTATAACGGAGATATTGGGGAGATTACGGCAATTCAATTTGCAAAAGAAAATGAAGATCAAGTCGATAAGATTTATGTTTTATTTGACCAAACTGAGGTGGAGTACACTAGAACGGATTGGCAACAATTAACTTTAGCCTACTGCTGTTCTATTCATAAGGCGCAAGGCTCCGAATTTAAAATGGTGATTCTACCAATGGTTAATCAATATTCTAGAATGCTTCAAAGAAATCTTCTGTATACAGCAGTTACTAGAAGTCAACAGTACTTAATTTTATGTGGAGAGGCGGGAGCCTTTCAAAAAAGCGCGACTACCATTTCCCCTAAAAGAGCAACTTTTTTACAAGAATTCCTTAGAGATTTGAGTACAAATACTTTTGAGGAGTTTGAAGAAAAAATTATAGAAGATAGCAGTGATACTCATTCATTTAATGTAGAGGAGTCCCATTCAAAAGAAAACGTCGTGTTAAATATGAGAATAATCGATGAGGACTTGATTTCACCGATGATTGGAATGGAGGATCTTTCTCCATATGACTTTATGAAAAGAAGTTAGAATTTTTTCTGACTTCTTTTTTGTTTTTCCAGGAATCAATTGATATCTGTCCTTGATATAAGGTAAAATGGATACGAATGATTATGAAAGAAGGACAGCAAATGAGTAGACAAAAACATTTTTTAGTATCAGAAGATGCTGTGCCACCGGTTTTTTCTAAAGTCTTGCAAGCAAAGGAATTACTTGCCACTGGACAGGCAAAAGATGTAACTGAAGTTGTGAAAATGGTAGGAATCTCCAGAAGTGTGTACTACAAATATTATCGTAAAGTCCAAGGGTTCTCTTCTGTGAACGCAGGAAGAAAAGCCTCTATAAATATTCATATGAAAAATATTAGAGGGACACTAACGAAAACACTAGATGTATTTGCAAGTCGAAATATGAATATTTTAACGATATTCCAAGGTTTAGCCATCCATAGTGTTGCGGTTGTTCAAATTATGATTGATATTTCTGAAGCAACTGTTAGTGTAGAAGAAGTATTGAAAGAAATCAGCTCATTAGAGAATATTATTTCCGTTGAGCTCCAAAGTATTGAATAATGACAATGAAATTTTTAGATTTTTTAAAATATCATCATATTAGGGTTCTTATTTATGATAAGGATGGGACGCTTACAGATACTTCTGCATTATGGTTGGAGCCTACTTTACAAGTCATTGAAGCTTTATTAGTGAGAAACGGAATGCGTTTAAATGAAGAGAAAAAGAGAAATTTATATGATAAGCTGGGAATTACTAGGTCTGGAATAATTGAAAATGGTGTCATTTCATCCGGAAGCGTTCGAGACATGTTAGAAGTGATTTCTCAATTTGGAGAGTTTGATATTGAGGAGAATTACCGGTTTACGGTTCAATTTTTTTATCACTATATTATTTCCAATCCGGATAAAATTATTGCTCTGGGGAATATTAAAAAGACTCTTCAACAGTTAAAAGATTTAGGTTTTACATTAGCTTTAGTAACAAATGATTCAAATCTACCAACTAAAGCGGTATTAGAAGTATTGAAAGTAGAATCTTTATTTGATTTCATCGGAACGACTGATGAGTTTCCTTCTAAACCAGCAATTAACGCATTAGAGGTAATCTCGAATGAGTTCCACGTATTATTTCATGAAATGATTTATATTGGTGACTCTTCGGTTGATGAGGAGTTTGCTAGTCATACAGCAGGCTTTGTAGCTGTTGTGAATAACGAAGACAATGAGAATTGTTTTAAAACCGCATTCGTTAAAGTAAATTCCATCGAGGAGTTAATAAAGGAGAATTAATGGAACTTACTACTCAAAAAAATCATAAAATAAAACATTTACTAAAAATATTGATTCCTGTCTTAATTTATCAGTTAGCGAATTATTCAGCTCAATTTATCGATACAGTAATGACGGGACGTTACAATGAGGTCCATTTAGCTGGGGTTTCGATTGGAGGAAGCCTATACTCACCGTTCTTTACAATGTTGACAGGGATAGTCTCTGGGTTAGTTCCAATCGTTGGCCAATATTTAGGTCAAAAGAAAAAAGAAAAGATTACAGAAGTCATGCGTCAATATTTACTGATTGGAGTATTTCTTGCTTTTCTATTATTTCTTTTGGGCTGGACATTTTTGAAGCCCACTCTAGGGATTATGAATTTAGAGTTGTCAGTAGAAATGATTGCGTTTGAGTACTTATCCTGGTTATCTCTTGGTTTAGTACCTTTACTATTATTTAGCGTAATGCGATCATTTGTAGATGCTTTAGGGTTAACCAAACTTTCAATGCTATTGATGATTTTAGTGGTCCCGTTGAATGTCTTTTTTAATTATTCTTTGATTTATGGTCAATTTGGTTTTCCAGAAATGGGAGGGCCAGGAGCGGGGCTGGGGACTGCTTTGGCTTATTGGGGGCTTTTATTCATTGCTTATTTTGTTTTTAAATGGCACTCAGAATTAAAAAAATATCCCA
>CAURFY010000302.1:0-3980 GCA_963524115.1 uncultured Bacillus sp. | reverse complement strand
CATTAAGGCTGAAACAATGGAGGCACTATTCAAACAACATGAAGACACCCAAGCTAAGGCGACCGTGTTAACAGCTAAAGCATGCGATCCAACTGGTTATGGACGGGTTATTCGGAATGATCAGGGGTACGTTGAAAAAATAGTTGAGCACAAAGATGCTTCAGACGAAGAGCGGAACATAACGGAAATCAACACTGGCACTTATTGCTTTGATAATCTTGCATTGTTTACTGCACTTGAACAAGTATCAAATGATAATGTTCAAGGCGAGTATTACTTGCCTGATGTCATTGAAATTTTGAAAAAGCAGGGAGAAACGGTTACGGCTTACCAAACTGCAGAGTTTGAAGAAACTCTTGGTGTAAATGATCGGATTGCCTTATCAGAAGCCGAACGCATTTTGCGTAAAAGAATTAATGAATCCCATATGAGAAATGGTGTTACACTAATTGACCCTGCAACTTCATATATTGGTCCTGATGTTAAAATTGGTCAAGACACAGTAATTTACCCAGGTACTATTTTAACTGGAAAGACAGAGATCGGTTCCGAATGTGTGATTGGTCCAAATAGTGAAATAAAAGAATGTCAAATCGGCAATGGAACGAATATCCGTCAATCTGTAGCCCACGATAGCAGCATCGGCTCATTTGTTAACATTGGTCCTTTTGCCCATATTCGACCAAAATCAGATATTCATGATGATGTGAAGATCGGGAATTTTGTTGAAATAAAGAAGGCTAATTTTGGAAAAGGTAGCAAAGCATCACATCTTAGTTACATAGGGGATGCGGAAGTTGGCAAGGATGTAAATATTGGCTGTGGATCGATAACGGTTAATTATGACGGTAAAAATAAATTTCTAACAAAAATTGAAGATCATGTTTTTGTAGGTTGTAATTCCAACTTAGTAGCCCCAGTTACGATAGGAAAAGGGTCTTATGTAGCGGCAGGCTCCACAATCACAAGTGATGTACCAGAAGAAGCACTCTCAATTGCACGTGCGCGCCAAGTGAATAAGGAAAATTATGTTAAAAAATTAAACCATAAGAAGTAAAGCGGAGGGTCAATCATGTCAAACCAATATTTAGATCCCAATTTAAAGGTATTTACGTTAAATTCAAATGTAAAACTAGCCGAAGAGATTGCAAAGGTAATTGGAGTAGAACTTAGTAAATGTTCAGTTACAAGATTTAGTGATGGTGAAATTCAGATTAACATCGAAGAAAGTATTCGTGGTTGCGATGTCTTTATTATTCAATCAACTAGTTCACCAGTAAATGAGCATTTAATGGAATTATTGATTTTAGTTGATGCCCTAAAAAGAGCCTCTGCTAAGACGATTAATCTTGTTATTCCATATTATGGTTATGCTCGTCAGGATCGAAAGGCACGTGCTCGTGAACCGATTACTGCCAAGCTTGTAGCTAACCTAATTGAGACAGCAGGAGCAACTCGTGTTATTACATTAGATTTACACGCGCCTCAAATTCAAGGCTTCTTCGACATTCCTATTGATCATTTAATGGGTGTGCCAATTTTATCAGAGTACTTTAAAAACAAGCAGTATGATAAGGAAATTGTCATCGTTTCACCTGACCACGGTGGGGTTACACGTGCCCGCAAAATGGCAGAACGGTTAAAGGCGCCGATTGCTATTATTGATAAACGCCGTCCAAAACCAAATGTGGCTGAGGTAATGAACATCGTCGGTAATATTGATGGCAAAATTGCCATTTTAATTGATGATATTATTGATACTGCTGGAACAATTACGCTTGCGGCTAATGCCCTTGTAGAAAATGGTGCTGCTGAAGTATACGCTTGTTGTACTCATCCAGTGTTATCAGGTCCAGCAATTAGTCGTATTCAAAATTCAAAAATTAAAGAGCTTGTCATTACAAACTCGATTGCACTACCTGAAGAAAAGTATATGGATAAGATTGTTAATCTTTCAGTAGCTCCATTGCTAGCGGATGCAATTATTCGTGTTCATGAAGAACAATCTGTAAGTGTTCTGTTTGAGTAAAAAGGATGTTTAATTTTTCCTAATTTAGGGCAATTTTATAAAGATGCCGAGAAAAAATTAGGAGAGTGAACTTCAAATGAGTGCAGTACTAGTGGCGCAAGAACGAACTGGATTTCAACGGTCAAACTTAAAGGAATTACGCGATCACGGTAATATTCCGGCGGTCATTTATGGTGTAAATATGGAGAGTAAACCTGTATCGGTCAGTGTAGCTGATTTAACAAAAGCCATTCGTGATAATGGGAGAAATGGAATTATCTCCTTGCAACTTAGCGGCAACAACTGCAACGTAATTTTAAGTGATTATCAAGCTGACCCGATAAAGAAGGAAATAATACATGCAGATTTTCTGGCAGTGAATATGTCAACTGATCTGCAAGTAAATGTTCGGATTCAATTAGATGGTGATCCTTTAGGCGTGAAGGATGGTGGGGTTCTACAACAACCTCTACATGAACTATCAATTACAGCAACTCCGGATCATATTCCTCAAGCGATTCATGTTGATATTTCTAATTTACAGGTAGGAGAGAATTTGACGGTGGCTGACATTTCTTCAAATAATGATTTTAAGATCAATCATGACCAAGAAGAAGTCTTAGTATCCATTCTCCCTCCTAAGCAAGAAGAAGAAATCAGTACCGGTGAAAAGCAGGCACCAGGAACACCTGAAGCGCTTGAGGGAAGAGAAACAATGGAATAATAAAATAAGAGGCTGACTAAAAAGTCAGCCTCTTTTATAGTATGATTAAAAGAGTAGAGAGCACATAGGGGTGGGAGCATGAAGCTTATTGTTGGCCTTGGAAACCCAGGAAAACAATATGAGAATACAAGACATAATATTGGTTTTCTTGTGATAGATAAACTTTCCGAACAACTTAATATTCGTTTAGATCAAGCAAAGTTTAAAGGTATTTTTGGCATGGGAAATGTAGAGGGGGAAAAAATATTGTTACTAAAACCTCTTACATTTATGAATCTATCTGGAGAATCGATTCGCGCTGTGATGGACTATTATCAAGTGCAGATCGAGGATTTAGTCGTCATTTACGATGATCTTGATTTGCCAATTGGCCGGATTCGTCTCCGTCAACAGGGTAGTGCTGGTGGTCATAATGGGATAAAATCAACAATAGCCCATCTAAGTACCCAAAACTTTAATCGGATTAGAGTTGGAATTGATCGGCCGAAAAATGGAATGAACGTAGCTGATTACGTATTAGGACGCTTTACAAAGGACGAGCGTTTGATGATGGAGGATGTCATTGTTAAATGTTCTGATGCCTGTGACCAGTGGCTCAACAGGCCGTTTTTACAAGTTATGAATGAATTCAATGTCTAAATGCTACATGTTTGCTAGAAAAATAACATACAATAGGCTTACGAATAAGTTTTCTCCAAACAGTAAATAATATTTTTATCCATGCTGTTATAGGAGGAAGTTACTTGGCTATTTATTACCATTGCCGTCATTGCGGAGTTAATATTGGATCAATAGACAAAGTGTCCGTTCATAGCGAACAACTTGGTTTACACAAGCTATCAGATGAGGAACGTCAGGATATGGTTACTTATGATCAACAAGGTGATATCCATATAACATCCATTTGTGAAGACTGCCAGGAACATTTACAGCGGAATCCTGACTATCACCAATATGATTTTCTGATACATTAGCAGCTTTGGACCATCATCCAAAGCATTTTTCTGTTATTGTTTAGCTGCGGCGCCCCTGACCAAGGCGCTTACGCTTTTCGATTTGTCTAGCTTCAGCGGCTAGGGGCTCGGGGTCATAAGCCAATCCGACCAGAAGGTTAAAAAGCATCCTTCCGGCCGGCTCGTCTTATGCCTGTCGCCCCTGACCAAGCCGCTTACGCTTTTTGATTTGTCTAGCTTCAGCGGCTAGGGGCTCGGGGTCATAAGCCAATCCGTCAAGAAGGTTAAAGAGCAA
>CAURFY010000301.1:0-3980 GCA_963524115.1 uncultured Bacillus sp. | reverse complement strand
TATGCTACAGATAATAGATTTGTATATCGATTTGGTAACCCTCGTACAGAAAGCCGTTGACTTTCTCCAGCACTTAATTGCACATTAGAGGGATTCACTAAAATTCCTTCAAGGGGTTCTTCATTTCTAAAAAAAAAGTAATTGTTTTTTACCTCATCATCAGTAAGTTCACGATTGTATATCATAAAAGAAACCAATGTTTCAGGTCCGGTGTTATTCCCCACGTAATTCCGTCTTAATTGAAGAGGGGAAGCTGCCATTGAATTGATATAGGATACAAAATCACCTGGTACAGGTATTCGTCTATTATCACTAATAGCATCATTAATAAAAATGGTTGCTGTTTTATCTGCATTTACTCTTAGTGTAAATACATTAACTGCGCTTGAACCGATTTGATTTACCCATTCTTGATAACTTTGCCTATATCCTGAGCTATCAACAAACCAAAAGGAATCAATTCCTCTAGTCCCTTCGCTTCCATCAGTTTTTTTATACTTTGTGAACGAACCAGATTTTGCGGAGGTAAACTTCCCATCATCTGTTTTCCAATGTACACCATTCGTATCATAACTAATCATTTGGATGGTTAAACCACCATTTAAATCAATTAAGTTATTTAATGGATTTGTATTCGTTGGGATTTGTACGTAATCCTGAACTTGCAATAATAACCCTTTATTGTCCACATAGCCATCAGTAGCCCCATCATGAGTAACACCAACCAAAGTAGCTGGCACATTGTTTACTTTATCTAAAATAGTATTCGAGGATGATCCTGCTTTATTAGTAAAGTCATAGTGTAAGATAAGCCCGTCCGTGACGATCTCAATTTTCGTATAGGTCACTGTTTGAATTACTGTTTCATTTCCAGCTGTATCTTTCGCAAAAGACTTTATGGTCGTTGTATTTGTTAGAGTTAACGGTGATGAATAAACAAGGCTTGTTGTAGTTGGTTCAGTGCCATCTAAAGTATAAAAGATCGATGCCGTTTCATCTGTTGTCATGGTGACGGTTTGAGTATCGGTAAATGTTCCACCTGACGTAATTGTTAACACAGGAGGTGTAGTGTCTGCTGCTACGGTAGTAACGGTAACAGCGCTCCCACTTGATTCATTCCCGGCACTGTCTCTAGTTATAACTCCAAATGTATATAAAGTTAACGGGATTAATCCTGTAATTTCCATACTCGTGCTTGTTACCGTTGCTAGAAACGCTCCATCTTGATAAATGTCATATTCTACTACATCACTCGAAATGGAGGCTGACCATGATAAAGTCAAAGTGGTAGCTGTCACGTTACTTGCGGATAAATCAGTGACTGCGTCAGGTGGCGTGGTGTCCGGTTCGGTACCATTATTATAGGGTGCTGACACAATAGCGTGATAAGGTATGGTGGAGTGGATTGCAACTGATCTAAAGGGAGCAAATTTCCCCTTGAAGGTTTCCTTTGGCTTAACTGAAATCGTAATCCCATGTATTGTAAAAGTAAGGTCAGTTACATCATGATCGTTTGTAATTTTAAAACCCATCATGTCCTCTTGATAAGTCTTTGTAACACTATTGTTTCCATCAAAATAATCTTTCACAACTAAGATCATTTTTCTATCATCCCCATGGAATTCCACTTATCTATTTTCCTAGCAAACATTTGTATAACACTTCCTCTCTGTTGTTTTTATATAAACAATGAACAAACTTGTCCTTACAAGAATAATTACATTCATTTAAATAACTTGCACTTACTTAGACATCATATGTTCGAAAAAACCAACGGTTATTGATAAATCAAAAAAATAAAAAAAATAGGAAAATGCCCTAAATAACAATTGATTCAGGCAGTATGGTTTGTCGAGGTTGTTCCTTTCCTCGTTTTTGTCGGTAACCAATTAAGAATAAAGGAAGGGCCAAATCATTGGTCCTTCCTATTAATAGTGGTTTTTTTCGCATATAAAAAATAGCAGAATATAAAAGATTGACAGAATAGAAAAAAACAGTTAATTTATATTTAAGATGTTCTCTATAGAGAACTTTTTAACTAAAACGCATACAAAAAAATACATAGTCGTTCTTTATATAGTTAATAAACAAGATATTAACAATAAAAATATTGATAATTGATCCAAAATCGGAGGACCATATGAGTGCAATAACTGGTATATATCATTTTAATGGCGAGCCAATCTCAACAGAGCAAACCAGGGATTTAATGAATGCACTCCAAATTTATCCTGCAGACTCTATTCAAATTTGGAATGATAAAAATATTTTTCTTGGCTGCCACGCCCAATGGATTACCCCTGAATCGATTAGTGAGAAATTACCTTATTTTGATAATGAAAGAAAACTAGCCATTACAGCAGATGCGATCATTGATAATCGTGATGAACTTATGGATAAATTACAAGTGGATCAATCACAAAGGAAAGAAATACCTGATAGCCAATTAATTTTATTAGCATACAGCAAGTGGGGAGAGGCTGTTCCGAAGTATTTAATCGGTGATTTTGCATTTATGATATGGGATGAGCGGGAACAGAAGCTTTTTGGTGCTAGAGATTTCTCGGGGTCACGAACTCTTTATTTCTACCAAGACGGAAGTCGTTTTGCATTTTCTACAACGATAGAACCTTTGTTTACACTTCCATATATTGATAAAAAATTAAACGAAGAATGGTTAGCGGAGTTTCTTGCAATACCCACAATGGTGGAGGCGGTAGATACTCGTTCCACCGTATATAAACAACTTCAGCAGATCCCTCCATCACATAGCATCACAGTCAAGAATGGGGACATTTCAATATCAAGATATTTTAAATTAGTGGTTATTGATAAATTAAAGCTTAGGTCGAATGAAGAATATGAGGAAGCTTTCAGAGCAGTATTCCAAAAAGCGGTAAAAGCGAGGCTTCGTACTTATGGAGAAGTAGGATCACATTTGAGTGGTGGCATGGATTCAGGTACAGTGGTTAGTTTCGCTGCAAAGGAATTGCAGAGGGAGAATAAGAAACTACATACCTACAGTTATATCCCTGAAGATAGTTTTGTAGATTGGACTCCTAAATATTATATACCTGATGAGAGACCGTTTATTAAAGAAACAATCAATCATGTTGGAAATATTCATGACCAGTATTTGAACTTTGAAGGTGAGAACCCCTATTCAGAAATAGATGATTTTCTCTCCTTAATGGAGATGCCATATAAATTTTTTGAAAACTCTTACTGGTTGAAGGGGTTAAGTGAAAAGGCTCAAAAGGATGGTGTGAAAATTCTATTGAGTGGGGCTAGAGGGAATCATTCCATTTCGTGGGGATCTTATAAATTAACGATTGATTATTATGCAGAGCTTTTTAGGAAGTTGAAATGGGTACAGCTAACCAATGAGTTAAATAAATACTGTAGGAATTTCCAAACTGGAAAGTCGGTTATGCTTCCCGTTGTTGCAAGGACAGCATTTCCAAAATTAGCCCACCTGTTAACAAAAGTGGAACCCAATGAATATCGTTTTCCTTCTTTTATTAATTCATCTTTTGCTGAGAAAACGAAGGTGTATGAAAAGCTTGCGGACTACGGAATCAATCCCAATAACGGTACTATTGCTGCAAATTTAATTGAACACAGACAAAATCATTACCAAAAGCTTTTTACCTGGAATAAGAGTGGTACAGCCAGTACGAAATTATCCTTGCGGTATTCACTATGGGACCGGGACCCAACCAATGATTTAAATGTTATTCGTTTTTGTTTGGCTTTACCTGATGAACAATATGTTCAAGATGGGATGGAGCGGTCTTTTTTAAGAAGGGCCACTAAAATCATACTTCCAGACAAAGTTCGAAATAATCACCATGTTCGTGGGATACAAGGAGCGGATACTATTCACCGGATGTCTTCTATCTGGCAGATTTTCCTTGAGGAAATCAATACGCTCATTAAAGATACTACTATGAATGAACTCGTTAATATGGAAGTCGTAA
>CAURFY010000300.1:0-3997 GCA_963524115.1 uncultured Bacillus sp. | reverse complement strand
TATGAATACGATTCTTATAGTGGGATTGGTTATTGGTGCTTTAATGCTCATTGCGTCCCACCGAAAACCGCTTTCCTTGAAAAAAGAAACGAAAATGGAGTGGAGTCGGCTCTCAAGAGGAAACCGTACTGGAATGTTGTCACTATTTGCCTTCCTGGCGGTTTTCATTCTTGTGTATATGGGGCAAGGTGGTATTCACGCTGCGATTAACCATTCGGTTGTATACTTAAAAAACGCTGATGTAGAAGGGTTTCGCGACTATTTGCTGTCATTTGGACCACTGGCTGCTGTAGTATCAGGGTTATTGATGGTTTTTCAATCTGTCGTTGCTCCGCTTCCAGCGTTTGTCATTACGTTTGCAAATGGATTGTTATTTGGCTGGTTCTTTGGAGCAATCCTTTCCTGGAGTAGTGCCATGCTAGGTGCTGTCCTTTGTTTTTACTTAGCTAAATTTTTAGGAAGACCAGTAGTTGAGAAAATCGTTACAAAAAAGGCTTTGGAATGGTGGGACAAATTTTTTGCTAAGTATGGGAAACACTCTGTCTTTATCGCCAGACTTGTGCCGATTGTTTCGTTTGACTTAGTTAGCTATGCTGCCGGTGTAACATCGGTTTCATTTTGGGAGTTTTTCTGGGCAACAGGTCTTGGCCAACTTCCAGCAACAATCCTTTACTCATTCCTTGGTCAGAATGCAACTAACACCGTGTAAATCTTATTCTTTTTGTTTACGATTGTGATTGCTTTGGCGGTTATCGGGATATTACTTCGTCCTAAGATTCAACAGATGATCAACAGGAAAAAAGGAGTAAATGGGTAATGAAATCATCCAAAGAACAAAAAGGACTACCTTTTCTACACTTGGCACTAAGAATAACGATTAGTGCCGGTTTAATGATTTGGTTATTGAATATGATACAATGGAACCAAGCTCTCCAGATCATGAAGGAGGGCTCCTTGTTTTATTTTGGTGCTGCGTTTATTGCCATTCAGCTTACGGTTGGATCAAGTGTATGGAAATGGCAGTTACTGGTCCATTCCTCTTTGCAAAAGAACGAGAGAAAAAATACGTCATTGACAAAATTAGGCCGATACTATTATATCGGTTTATTTTTCAATAATTTTCTACCAGGTAGTGTTGGTGGGGATGTTGTAAGAGTTTTTTATTTAGGAAAAATGATTGGAATCCCCCCGGCTGCTGCTTCCGTTACCTTTGAACGGTTGACAAGCGGTGCTGCTCTGACCGCTATTGTCCTCTTTTCTGCTTTATTCATGGAAAATGTAAGACCATTCCTTTTATCTATTTACATCGTTACAGGTGTAGTTGTTGTTCTATTTGTTTTTATTGGATTTTGGATAAAAAAAGGGAACAAAAATAATGATTTAATCTTAACAACAAGTGTTCCATCTAGTAAATTCTCTATTTGGAAAAGCAAGGCTAAAAGTGCTCTTATTAAGATGAGAGAATCGGTTGGAAATTATCAAAGTGAAAGCTGGAAATGGTGGTTGACCATCATGGTCCTTTCAGCAATATTCCAGATTGGGCTTGCGTGGATTAATCAGTTGTTATTTTTAGCGTTTGGCATCACCGTTCCTTGGGTTGAATTATTGGTGATTATTACCCTGATTTCTGTAATAACGATGTTGCCGGTTAGCTTAAATGGGATTGGTGTTCGTGAGGCAAGTTATGTTTTTTTCTTTAAACAACTTGGAGTTCCAGATGAAATTGCTGTTTCGGTCTCTTTGTTATTTTTCTTTCTCGTTACCTTTTCAAGTATTTTTGGCGGTGTATTTTGGCTTATAGAAAGGAGGAAGGGGTTTGAAACTATCAGGCAATAGATTGATTGAGTCAATTGTTACCCAACGAGCGAAACATATGGTTGAAGCGGTAAAAGGAGAGATCCCTTTTCAAAGGATGCTGTTTTTGCTTTAATCACAACTGCTGGTGTCCATTTAAAATCACAGGAAGTTTTTGATGTTGAAGCTGGAGACACTAGTGTTAGATTCATTCCTGCAGATACAAGTCAATCGGATTTAATGATTAGCCATACACACTTTGATCGAACAGATGCGGACGAGGATATCAATTGTGTGTTCCCTTTGTTTCGACTAAAGGAATTAGCTGAAGAAGGTTTAATTGGCGGGGTGGCAGCAACACATTACGGTTTAATGGGATATATCCCTAATCCAAAGTTGCTGATAGAAGAAACGATTCCGGCCATGATTAAACAATTAAGGATGGACGGAACAGATGCTGTGATATTGAATCCTGGCTGATATATATGTCATCAATCCGTGGGATTGATTCAATATGCACTAGAAAAAGAAGGGATTCCAACGATTTCCATCTCACACTTAGTGGATTTAACCACAAAGGTAAGGGTACCAAGGGCGTTGCATCTACGGTTTCCACTTGGACGAAGCTTTGGTAGAGCACGGGAAGTTGATGTACAAAGGCAAATCCTGCTTGACTGTATTAACTATCTACAAGAAATCACTCAACCAGAAACGGTGGTCAAGCTCCCTTATAAATGGAAAGGTAGAAAGAAATAATTGAAACCGAAAACCGCTAAAACATGCCAGAAAATCGTTTGGCATATTAGATGGATGCTTTTAGTAGCCTTAATGATTTTCAATCTATATTCATTTTGTAAAGGTGTAACCTTGGAAATGTATTTACCGTTTCATGGGTTTACCCTAGCATTGTACTTTTTCCTTGGATTATTAGAGGATTATTATACATGTAAATCTGGTTGTATGTTAACAGAAAGGAGTATTAAATGAGAATATCAAAAATTATGTTTGGAATCATCTTTTTTGTCAGTGTTTTCTTAAGTGGATGTGCCACTTCTGATAAAAGCGAACAGACTAATGCTCAAATGCTAGGGGCGAATTGGAAGGAAATCCTGGCGAATTCCAAAGGGAGCACGGTTAACTTTTATATGTGGGGCGGAGATGAAGGAATCAACCGTTATATTGATGAATGGGTTGCTCCAAAAATGAAAGAACAATATGGAATTAAGGTGAAACGCTATCCAATGGATGCAGCTGAATTTATTAATAAACTGGTCTCTGAAAAGAAAGCAAACAAAAAGTCCGGCGAGATGGATGTTATCTGGGTAAATGGGGAGAATTTTAAAAATGCAAAACAGCAAGATCTTCTCCTGGGGAAAATCACCAATAAATTGCCGAATTTTAAAAATTTTGTAGATAGCAGTAGTCCAAATGTTAACTATGATTTCGGGTTTCCAACAAGTGGGTATGAAGCTCCATGGGGAAAAGTTCAGTTTGTATTTTCTTATGATTCAAGCAAGGTAGCAAACCCGCCAAAATCAATTGCCGAACTGAAAAAATGGGTAAAAGACAATCCTGGTAAGTTTACCTATCCTGCTCCTCCAGACTTTACAGGAAGTGCCTTTATCCGTCATGTTTTAAATGAGAGCAGTGATCATTATTCCTCTTATTTGAAAAAGTTTGACCAAAATCTAATGGAACAGGATTCCGACAAAGTCTGGAAAGAATTAAATGAGATGGAGCCATATTTATGGAAGGCTGGAAAATCCTATCCACAATCTCTTTCTCAGTTGGACCAACTCTATAAAAATGGGGAAGTTTGGATGACAATGGGCTATGATGAAGCGGGTGCATCCAACTTAATCAAGAGTGGGGAATTTCCAAAAACAACGAAAACCTTTGTGCTTGAAAAAGGAACACTTTCCAATACTCATTTTCTAACAGTGCCATTTAATTCGCCAAATCCTAATGGTGCTCTGGTGCTTATTAATTATTTGCTATCTCCAGAGGCACAATTAAAGAAAATGGATCTTAAATATTGGGGAGAGAATACCTCTTTATCGGTAGACAAATTACCTAAGAATGATCGCAAGTTAATGAGTGAAATTGATCGCGGTCCTGCCACTTTACCGGAGGAAGAGCTAGCGAAGCATCGATTGCCTGAAATAAGTGCAGAATATGTTCAAATGCTTGATCGGGGCTGGTT
>CAURFY010000299.1:0-4002 GCA_963524115.1 uncultured Bacillus sp. | reverse complement strand
CCATTTTCCACTAATGTGCGGCCGGTTGACACGATATCAACAATTCGGTCTGCTAGGCCAATGATCGGCGCCAATTCGATTGATCCATTCAGTTTGATTATTTCTACTTGTTCCCCTTGTGCGCGAAAATAGGCAGCCGCCACATTAGGGTATTTCGTCGCCACTTTTGGTGCAACGTCGCTCATTGCTGTGTTCGGTACTCCTGCAACAGCTAAGTAACATTTACTAATCTTTAAATCTAATAATTCGTAAACATCACGCTCTTCCTCAAGCATGACATCCTTCCCAGCAATCCCTAAATCGGCGACTCCGTACTCAACATAGGTAGGAACGTCCATCGGCTTTGCCAGAATAAACCGAAAATTCTCTTCAGGGACATCGATAATTAGCTTACGTGAATCCTCAAATTCAGGTGGAAGCTGGAAGCCTGCTTTTCTGAGCAAATCGGAGGCCTCTTCAAAAATTCTTCCTTTAGGCATGGCAATCGTTAACATCCTGCTCATTCTGCAGACCCCCTTTCTTGTTTTCCAATCAAAAGAATCGTATCTGCAAACTTGTTTGTTAGGGAATCGACGTTTTTCACACCGTTTATATCTTGTAAAATTACTTGCTGACCTTCTGCACGCTTTTGATTAGCTAATTGGAATGCTTCCTTACGACGCTCTTCACTGAACAGAATGCATTCAATCGGCTCTGGTTTTTCTAATTCACCAAGCGCTTCTAACAAACGGTCGACTCTGACGGCAAATCCTGTTGCTCCAGTTGGTTTTCCGAATTTCTCCAATAAACGGTCATAGCGGCCACCGCTTCCAATCGGGAACCCGACCTTACCAGCGTATAATTCAAATAAAATACCCGTGTAATAGCTCATATGACTAACCAAGGTCAAGTCAAACTTCACATTCATTTCAACACCGTAGTCGGATACGATATCCCATAATTGGCGCAATTGTTGAATCGCATTTCGGCCCTGCTCATTTTCGATTAGGCAAAGGGCATTTTCGATGACTTCCTCCCCACCGCGCAGCTGTAATAAATCAAATAAACGTTGCTTATCAATAGAAGAGAGCGGGAGTGCCTTAACATGTTCGCGATAGCCAACATAATTTTTTTCATATAAGAATTTCGTGAGCGTTTTTGTGCGCTCCTCTGTTCCTAATATTTGCATAAATAAATCTTGAACAAAACCAATATGCCCGACTGAAATTTGAAAATCTTTTAAACCTGCTTCTTTTAAGGAAGAGATCATTAACGCAATGACTTCTGCATCGGCGCTCATTGTATCGTCTGCAATACATTCAACCCCAATTTGTTCAAACTCAGCTGGACGTCCGCCTTCTCGCTGCTGAGCTCTAAACAAATTAGCTGTACTGGCCAGTCGTAATGGTAAATCATCATTCAGTAACTTTGATACTGCAACCCTAGCAATTGGCGCGGTCATATCAGGACGAAGCACAAGTGTATGTCCTTGTTGATCCAATAATTTGAACAGGACTCCGTCCAAAATAGCCGAAGCTGATCCAACCGTATCAAAATATTCTAACGTTGGTGTTTGAACAAACTGATAACCCCACCGCTTCATTTCCTCTGCAATTTTCCGCTTCACGCGCTGCTTGGTTTCGTATAAATCTGGAAGTGTATCTCTCATTCCCAGCGGCTTTTCAAACATAAATAGACTCATAAGCTCACCCTTTTATATACATATATTAATTGATCTTTACCAATTTTTCAGAAATCCTTTAGTTCGCTAATGTGGTAGCACAATGAAGTTATATGTAAGTGTACTCTTGATTCACCTATTCGTCAAGCAGAAATAGCTCCTCATAACACTTTAACGCATTGATGCGAAATAGGGTGCCTGACCCCCGGTGGTTTAACGCATTAAAGAATGAACCGGGGGCAGACACCCTATTTGATCAAACGCATCTGGTTTCCTCCGACAAATGCGCCCGGCGGGACATCTTTATTGACAAGTGTACCTGCGGCAACGATTGCTCGATCGCCTATTGTGAGACCAGGTAGGATAGTGGAATTAGCACCAATCATCACTTCATTTCCAATCACGACTGAACCAAGTCGATACTCATTAATTAAATATTCGTGAGCAAGAATCGTCGTGTTGTAGCCAATAATCGAATTGTTTCCGACGCTTATTTTTTCAGGGAACATAATATCAGGGACAACCATTAAAGCAAATGCCGTTTTTTCTCCAACTTTCATCCTTAAAAAAGTACGATAAAGCCAATTCTTTACACTAAGGAATGGAGTATAGCGCGCGATCTGAATCACAATAAAGTTTTTTACCACTTTCCAAAAAGAAACGGTTTTATAGATCTGCCATAAGGAATTAGCACCTTCAACTGGATAGCGTGTTGTTTTTCTCATCTATTCACACCCCAAGAATGGGTAAAAGGTCGCGCATATTATCAAGGATGTAATCAGGATGGTAAATTTCTAAAGACTCCCTGCCTTTAGCTGCCCAGGCCACTCCAGCAGTTTTGGTGCCGGCATTTTTCCCAGCAAGGACGTCATGATAATTATCCCCAACCATAATAGCTGTTTCAGGACTGGAATTTAACTGCTCTAACGCCTTAAAAATAGGCTCAGGATGTGGTTTTGGATGACTAACATGGTCTAGTGCAATAATGGTTTCAAAAAAATAATCCATTTTTGTTAGTTTTAAACCCATTAAAATTACATTTAGCATTTTTGTACTTACAATCCCAACCTTAAAGTCCTTCTCTTTTAATGTCGAAATGGTTTCGTAAACACCCTCAAATTCTCTAACTAATAGATCATGATTAGAAACATTGTACTCACGATAGGTTCTCACCATTTCATCCACCTTTTCCTCATTAATAGCTGAAAAGGTTTCAATTAGGGATGGTCCCATAAAAGGCAGAACGTCCGACCGCTTATACTGACCAGGATGATAAATTTCAAGAGTATGTAAAAATGAAGAAATAATCAGTTCGTTTGTATCAATTAACGTTCCATCTAAGTCGAATAAAACTGTATTAACACGATTGTTCATAAACTGCTTCCTTTCTATTTTGGAACCTAAGCTAAAAAAACAAGTTGTTAAACCACTAAATCATATTAACTCACTTTGTCTAAATACCGCACATTAGCATATCCTTTTTTCCGTCTGACAATAAAAAGGACGATCGAAACAATGATTAAAGCAAAGGAGATGGTTTGTGCCATGCGCAGATTCTCTGTCAGCATCAAGCTATCTGTTCTTAGTCCCTCTACAAAAAAGCGTCCAATCGAATACCATGTGATATAGGATAAAAAGATCTCCCCACGCCCGAGATTTACTCTTCTTAACGCAATTAGGAGGAAAACTCCAAGCAAGTCCCAAATAGATTCATATAAGAAGGTTGGATGATAATAGACACCATTAATGTACATTTGATTAATAATAAAATTAGGTAAGTGCAGGTTTTCCAAAAAGGCACGAGTAACCTCGCCACCATGCGCCTCCTGATTCATGAAATTTCCCCATCTTCCAATTGCTTGACCAAGAATAATGCTTGGAGCGGCGATATCAGCTAGCTTCCAAAATGAGATGTTTTTCTTTTTTGCAAAAAAGTAGGTAGTCGCTACTGACCCAATTAATGCTCCATGGATAGCGATCCCACCATTCCATATTTTTGGAATATCACCAAGGTTTTGCGCATAATAGTCCCATTCAAATAAAACATAATAAATCCGAGCACATATAATTGCGATTGGAATTGCCCATAACATCAAATCAGGAAAAACTTCATTCGGCAAGCCTCTTTTGTCCCCCTCTCTCATCGCCAACCATAAGGCAAGTGCAATCCCTGTCCCAATGATGACGCCGTACCAATGAACTTGAATCGGCCCGAGCGAGATGGCGATAGGATCAAGCGGTTGTATCGTTTCTTCCATAGTAATTCTCCTCATTCACATCAATATTTTAGATTCAAGATGCTCATTTAATAATCCTCTTGGTCACCTTCATCAATTACGTCC
>CAURFY010000298.1:0-4003 GCA_963524115.1 uncultured Bacillus sp. | reverse complement strand
GTTTCAACAGTACTTCCAAAAGTATAAATGTGGTCTCCAGACACATAAGGAGTCCCCGCATCATGATTGCCAAGCGCTAAAATGACAGGAATCTCAAAAGGAGCCAGACGATTCAGTTGCTGTTGAAGAAACAACTTTTCTTTGATAAAGGTCCGCGAGCTATCCAATAAATCTCCTGATAAAACAAGTACATCTACTTCTTCTTCAATGGCTTTATCAACAACTGTTTCAAAAGCATCAAAGGCAGCCTGTCTTAACTCCCTTGCGATTTCACGATGATTCTTACCAATGCCTGCATAAGTAATCCCGAGATGGACATCTGATGCATGGATCAATTTGACCATTCTAGTTACTCCTTTCTTTTTCTTCAAAAAAAGCATATTTTCCTGAACCGTCTTTCGTGCGTTCAAAGAAAATATGCTTTGGATCGATTCTTATTAAAACCGTTTGATTGAACTATTTACCATTATAAAGCTCTTGAAGTGGATTTGTAATGATACGGTTAATGTCTTGCATAATCGTATTCAAACGTTGCTCAGCTTCCATCAACGCTTAAATATATTCATTTTCGCTCACTTTTTGTCCTAATTCTTGTGCTTTTTGAATATCTTCTTCCGTAATTTCTTGTCCTGAATATTGTTTTTGTTGTAATTCGATATTCACTTGACGGAATTCATCGAATAATGCTTTTGCTGTTTCATCTGCTTCAATGGCTTCGAAGCTTGCTTTAACTGTTTTGAATTCTGCTAAATCACGCAAATCACGTTCTAATTGGTTTGCTGTATCATAAATATTACTCATCTTTCATCCTCCTGATTGTTTTATTTTATTATAACATATCGTCGTCTACTACACTACAAATACGAACGTACATTCGTATTATCGATTATTAAATTTATTCCAGATATTTTTACCCCATTCCTGAAGTTGATTCCAGATTTGTTCTCCAGTCTTTTGGGCATCCTGAATAAAATTGTCTAGCGTATTATTTTGATTTTTCTGATTTGCTTGTTTGGTTTTTACAGGCTCTACATTAAATGCCGTATTGGCTGTATATTGCAGTATGCCTTCCATCTCTAGTTTAAAGAGTGGCCCTACCCCTTCTCTACTAGAAGCTGATAAGGAATAGTTTCCGGATTGGTCATACCCCATCCAAGTTGCCACCACTACATCCGGCGTGTATCCAATCATCCATTGGTCCCTAGAACCATTTTCATTATTAAGAGCTTCTGTAGTCCCTGTCTTCCCGGCAATAATTTTACCTGAAGGGGAAAATGGAGCGCCTAGCCCTTCTTGACCATAGACCGTTAGAAGCATGCTTGTCATCTTCTTAGCTACTTCTTCAGTTGTTACACGATTGTCTTTAACCGCTGTATTATCGACAATGACTTTCCCGTTTGCATCTACAATTTTAGTAACAAAACGAGGTTTCGTACGAACACCTTTATTGGCAAAAGTTGTATAGGCTGAGGCCATTTGGATTGGAGAAACCCCTTTTGTAAGTCCTCCTAAAGCAATTCCTAAATATTCATCTCCTGGATCGGTTTCAATTCCAAATTGATGGACTTTTTCGATTCCTTTTTTCAAACCAATTTTATCTAATAACCACACTGCTGGAGCATTCCAACTCTGATTCAACGCTTCTGTCATCGTAACTGTTCCTTGATACTGTTTATTCCAGTTTTCTGGAGTATATTTGTCTGACCCGTAAGAACGTTTCTCATCCACGAGTACAGAATTCGGTTGGTATCCTTCTTCCAGAGCAGAAGTATATACAGCTAATGGTTTAAACGTAGAACCGGGTTGTGCTTGTAGTTGAGTGGCACGATTAAATCCTCGGAAGGTATGTTTCTCATTCGTACGTCCTCCAACCGTTGCTAGGACATCCCCATTTTGTGGATCCATAGCCACAGAAGCCGCTTGAGCAATCGTTCCGTCACTAGCTTTCGGGAATAACCAACGATTGGAGAAGGTTTCTTCCATATCGGCTTGCATCTTTTGGTCTAAGCCTGTATAGATTTTGTACCCTTTATTTAACAGTTCTTCTTCGCTAATCCCATAATTATTAGTAATTTCGTTAATAACGGCATCAAAATAATAAGGATATTTATAACGAGAGTTTGCTACATAAGCGTCTTGAACCGTAATAACTTCCGCTCCGGCTTTATCCGCTTCCTCTTGCGTAATTTTTCCATTAGTCACCATTAATTGTAATACTGTAGCACGACGTTTCACCGTTGCTTCCATATCATCGATTGGATTATATACATTTGGTGCCTTCAAGCTTCCGGTTAATACGGCAGCTTCACTAATGGTTAAATCTTTCGCACTTTTACCAAAGTAGCGTAAAGACGCATTCTCGATTCCGTATACGCCATTACCAAAATAGGCATTATTCAAATACATCTCTAAAATTTGATCTTTAGAATATTTCTTTTCCAGCTCAAAACTTAAAAAGAGTTCTTTGGCTTTTCTCAAAAAGGTCTGATCTTGTGTAAGAAAAGCATTTTTAGCCAACTGTTGGGTGATGGTACTTCCTCCACCTGTGACACGACCGCGATTGAGTAATAACCCAAATGTGGCACGTAAGAACCCTATTGGATCAAACCCATGATGATCATAGAACCGCTTATCCTCGGTAGAAACAAGGGCATTAATCATATTTGGAGAGATTTGATCGATGGTCACAAATTCTCCTTTGTTGATATTTAAAACTCCCGCTTCTTGATTATTACGGTCATAAACTTCTGTTACTTGTACCATCCCAGCTCTTAAGCCACTAACATCATTAGTTTTAGCAGTATATACTAAAAATGCTGAAAACAGGGTAATAGCTGTAAGCAGGATAGTAAGAATTAATTTCGTCACATGGAATTTTCTCCAAAAACGACGAATGGCTAACATAATACTATGATTCCAGGCTCTCTTTATAATCGATTGTTTTGTAGGCTCTTCTGTATGACGATGTTCGACTGTCTCTTCTTGTTCTTGTTCATGTGTCACGTGATCTTTTTCATTAAATTCTTCGTTCATACAATCCTCCTTTTAAATTGAATCTATTATACTGTACCACAAATTCTTTTCAAACCACATAGAAGCTTTTGACCTTTTACAAAAAATTAAACGATTCTTCTTTTATATTCTAGTCTTTATAACCCACTAAGTCGCATAAAAGAAATAAAGGACGAAGGAAATCTCTTCCTTACGTCCTTATGATGTTATACTACAAATAGTCTTTCCAAATCTTCATTACTAAACGCTTGACCTTCCGGTTCATTTACACGTTCAATGGTAGCTCCTAAAGCACGCAATTTTTCGTGGAATTCAAAATATCCACGATCCAAAAACTGTAATTCTGTGACTCTTGTATATCCTTTGGCCACCATACCCGCAATAATTAATGCAGCCGCTGCGCGTAAGTCCGTCGCTTTCACTTCAGCTCCCGACAATACAGAAGCACCCGTCATCACAGCAGTGTGAGAATCAATACGGAATTGAGCTCCCATACGTCGCATTTCTTCTAAATGATTGAAACGGTTCTCAAAAACTGTTTCCGTCATCGTACTGGTTCCTATTGCTAGTAATTGAGCAATCGTCATTTGCGCTTGCATATCGGTAGGAAATCCTGGATAAGGTAATGTTTTAACATCGATTGGTTTTAATGAATCTGGACCAATCACACGAACTCCATCTTCCTCTTCGATAAATTGAACACCCATTTCACCTAACTTAGAAATTAATGGCTGATTATGCTCTGCAATTGCATCTTCAATAAACACATTGCCTTTCGTTACTGCTGCTGCGACCATGAAAGTTCCTGCTTCAATACGGTCAGGGATAATAGAATGGATAGTTCCATCTAAACGTTCTACCCCTTCAATACGCATACTTTCTGTCCCTGCTCCCACAATTCTAGCACCCATTTTATTTAAAACATTTGCTAAGTCCACGATTTCTGGCTCACGAGCTACGTTTTCTAAGTGAGTAGTTCCTTTTGCTAACG
>CAURFY010000297.1:0-4005 GCA_963524115.1 uncultured Bacillus sp. | reverse complement strand
TTACGCTTGTATTTTTTTAAAGATGCCTTAGTCACTGTGATCCACACCGTACACTCACGGCCACCGACGCACTTATTCTTCATCCTCCGAATCAACGTTCAACATCTCATATAACATTTTTTGGCTATCGATCTTGGGTTGGTCCTGATCTCTTTTTACGTAATGATAGTCCCCTAACGAATTTTGTAATCGTGCCTTCACATTATCTGAAAGAAGAAGTGACAGGGTCGTTTTGATCCTTTTCTTTAATTGCCCTTCAAAAATTGGAAATAAGATTTCTACCCTTTTATCCAAGTTTCGGGTCATCATATCTGCAGAAGATAAGAAGATTTTTTCTTCCCCATTTTGATGGAAATAATAAATTCGACTGTGCTCTAAAAATCGTCCAACAATACTTCTAACAGTAATATTTTCGCTGACTCCTTTTATTCCAGGGCGTAGACAACAAGTCCCCCGGACAATTAGATCAATTTTAACACCAGAATTTGATGCTTCGTAGAATTTCATAATCAGTTTCTTATCCGTTAAAGAATTCATTTTTGCGACGATTTTCCCGTTACCATATCTTTTGTGATAGTCTATTTCAGCACTAAATAATTGGATAAAATCTTTTCGAATATCAAATGGTGCAACAGAAAGATGATGGAATTTTGGCTTCTCTGTATATCCACTTAAATAATTAAAAAAGTTGGTCGCATCTATACCGAATTTGCGCTTTGAAGTAATTAACCCCATATCTGTATATGTTTTAGCAGTTGCATCATTATAATTTCCGGTTCCGAGGTGCACAAAGCGTTGGATATTATTGTTTTTGCGTCTTACAACAAGAGTTATTTTACTGTGTGTTTTTAATGAGGACATTCCGTAAATAACGTGGCAACCCGCTTTTTCCAATTCTCTTGCCCATTGTACATTGTTCTCTTCATCGAATCGCGCTTTTAATTCAACCAATACAGTCACCTGTTTACCATGTTCTGCGGCTTTTTCTAATGCCTTTATTACAGGTGAATTACCGCTTACTCTGTAGAGAGTTTGCTTAATTGCCAAGACATCGGGGTCCACTGCAGCTTTAGAAACAAAATCAATTACAGGTTCAAAAGATTCATACGGATGATGCAATAAAATATCACGTTTCGAAACAATATCAAAAATATTCTCAACTGAGCTTAAATCTTGAGGCGGCTTTGGAATCATTACATCATAAACTAAATGTTCTTTGTCATTAGCAAATGTTTTATAAAATTTGAATAAAAAAGTTAAATCAAGTAACCCATTCACAATATATGTATCTTTCTTATGTACTTCAAGTTCATCTTGAAGATATCGTAAAATTTTTTCATCACAAGTGCTTGATTTGATTTCTAACCTAACTGCTGCTCCCCATTTTCTTTTTTTTAGCTCTTCTTCGATTTCCTTTAATAAATCCCTTGCACCTTCCTCGTGAATCGTCATATCCGCATTACGCGTTATCCGAAACTGAGTAAGAGCCTTTACATGGTGCCCTTTAAACAGTTTCTCAATTTGGTAGCTTATGATATCTTCAAGCATGACAATCATGTACTTTTCTTGATCTGTTGGTAATAGTATGAATCTATCTAATACTGCTGGAACTTGTACAATGGCTAGTTTTTCCTTACAATCCGCAAATTCCTCTTTATCTTTAATTAATATAGCAAGATTTAAACTTTTATTTAATAGCATTGGAAAAGGTCGATAGGCATCAATGGCCATCGGAGTCAAGACAGGAAATATATGGGTATCGAAATAATTTTCAATATATTCTCTTAATTCACCTGATAATTGGTCAATCCTATCAACAAACTCAATCTGTTCATCCTTCAGTTCAGGAACTAATTCCGAAAAAGTTTCATATTGCAACTCAACCAATTTATGATTCTTCATGGAAATGGTCGCAAGCTGAGTTTTGGGAGTTAAACCCGCTTTATTATCAGGTTTATTGTAACCTGCTTGGACCTGATCTTTTAGTCCAGCTACTCGAACCATAAAGAACTCGTCCAAATTCGAACTAAAAATGGCTAGAAATTTAATCCGTTCAAGCAAAGGATTGTTAGGATCAATTGCCTCTTCCAAGACTCGCTCATTAAATGCGAGCCAGCTTAATTCTCTATTGTTGTAAAATAAATGATTATCGAGTTGAAGTTTTTTTGTAATATTTGTTATCACCGTATTACACATCCTTATTACTAAGAAAATTCACATAATTATAATATTAACATAAGAGTATGGCTAAATATTAATTCCTTATTAAATATTTGTTAATTTATTGTAAATATTCTGTGTTTGCTTGAAAACTAATAAGAATGTTCACCTTTAATAATTTTTCTAACTGTTTTTTTTGCTTTTCAACACGATATTCTTCAGGTCTCCAGTCTTTATTACAGTTTACTTTCAACGTAAGCTGATCATAATCGAAAGTTAGTTCCACATTTTCTACAATGTTTCTTTTTGTACTATTTAGATTAAAAGCTAATTTAAGGATTGCACCAAGCAATCGTATTTTTTTTTGCTCATTTTTGGAAAACCAATTCTGAAAGGGCTCAATATATTGCCGGAACAATGATTTATTTTTATAAGAGGTAATAAGGGCAAGTTTGATTCGCTCTTTTTGATTCATTCCGTCAATCCTCCGATTGACGAGCAAATAAAAAGTGTATTCACTACTAGATTCATAATAGACGTATTCTCCAAAATTATAAATGGATGCAGCTTTTTTAAGAAAGAAATAGTCTGTTTCAGTGAAATCTGTTAAATTAAGGTCTCTTAATTGATTGAAAATAGAATTTGCAATTTTTGATAACTGATTCGCATTCTTTTCGCTCACGCTATAATCTTGTGAAAGTTCATACAGACTACGTTCAATCACATTTGAAAACGTTCTAATTCCATTTGGTTTCGTTAATTCTTTATAAAAAACCCCATCGCGTAACCCTTTGCTACTCAGAATAAAAATAGGTGCTTCCGTAACTTTGACGATTAATTCGAAAACATCGACGGCAGGTATGATGATGTCTACACGATCATTTGATAGTCCCTCGACTTTTTGTAATTGTGTAAATGATAAATTTGAAATGTACTGTTGTACCTCTTCTATATCTTTTAATTCCATTTCATATTGATGAACGTCTGACAACGGGTATTTATGCATTGCTTGATGGATTTGTGCTATGTTTCGAGCACTTCCCCCCATTGCAACTATGGGAACTTGTTTATTTTTCAACCATCTTAGGGATTCAAAATTTTTCTGAACAAACTCCTTTATCAGGTCCACCTCTTCCTCAGTAGGGGTTTCTCCTGAGATAAATTTGTTTTTTAATGACAATACACCAAAGGGAAAGCTATGATAGTTTTTAATTTCACTGTCCTTGAAATAGGTTACTTCAGTACTTCCTCCGCCCATATCAATCGTAATTGCCTCATCAATCGAGAAAGAATTGATTACAGCGATATATCCATAAAAGGCTTCTTCATATTCTGTTAGAATTCTGACAGTGAAACCAGTTTGATTGGCCACATCCTTCAGGATTTGTTCTTGATTATTTGCTTGCCGAATGGTTGCAGTAGCAACACACATAACTTCCTTTACATCGTGGTAACATGTTACCTCTTTGAAACACAGTAATGTATTAATTAATAAGGTGATACCATTAGAAGTAAGGTTCCCTTCCTGTGTTAAATGTTGATGTAATCTTGCTACAATCTTAACATTTTCTATTTCTTTTAACTGCCCGCTATTATCACGTTTATATATAACAAGCCTGACTGAATTTGATCCACTATCAATGATTCCATATTCATCATACAATATCCCTCATCTACCTTTTCCATAGAAGTCTTCATTATTGTGCACAAATGTCAATATTTATTTTATGACATTGCTTAGATAGAATCTATAGTATTTACATAATATTTACAATTCCGAATTGATTTCGGGCGAAAAGTACCATGTATATAGTTTTTATCAGAACTGCCAATCAATTTAAATTT
>CAURFY010000296.1:0-4018 GCA_963524115.1 uncultured Bacillus sp. | reverse complement strand
GTCCAAACTCAGGAGTTAACGCAATAAACATAATGCTGCCAGAAATAAGAGATACCCCACCTATAATCGAGGTGTTTCTAAAACCATACTTTATCATCAGTCTTCCTGAAGCTGTTGAAGCAATTGGCCACCCAATAGACATAGTGGTTAAGGTAAAGCCAGCCACAATTGGGGATTGCTCCATAACTCCTTGAACAAATGCAGGTAAAAAGCTTGATATTCCAATTAACATAACTCCTGTAGTTAAGGATGCTAAATTGGCGATCAAGATTGACCGTTCCTTCCAGATGGAAAATGGCATTACCGGATCCTGTGACCTCGATTCCTGCCAAACGAACAAAAGAGTCGCTATCACACTAACACCAATAAGACTAATGGCGGGGATCGAGGACCATTTCCAGTTCGTCCCTCCCTGAACCAAAACAATCATTAATGCGAAAATGCCAATGGATAATAAACCAGCACCAAAGTAATCAATTTCTCGCTTCTTCCTCTCAATTTTTTCATGAAGAAACATCCATAGACCAACTAAAGACAAAAGCCCAAGTGGAATATTTATCCAAAACACAAACCTCCAACTAACAAATTGAACAAGAAATCCGCCTAGTACTGGTCCAGATACAGCTGAAATCCCCCAAACACTTGCAAGATAACCCTGAATTTTTGCTCTTTCCTCAGTTGAATAAATATCTCCAACAATGGTAGTTGCAATCGGCATAACGGCTCCTGCCCCAAATCCTTGGATAAAGCGAAATAATATGAGCATTTTCATTGAATCGGCAAAACCGCAAAGAATCGAGCCAATTAAAAAGAAAATGATACCAAATGTCAAAATCGGTTTTCTTCCAAATAAATCTGATAATTTGCCATAGATAAGTACGGTTACAGAATTCATTAACAAATACCCCGAAAACACCCAGCTATACAATGAAAATCCACCTAAATCAGCGACGATATCCGGCATCGCAGTTGAAACAATTGTTGCCTCAATTGCACCCATAAACATCGCCAACATAATAGCACCTAGGACAAAGGGACGGTTCGTTTGTTTTTGTACCGTCTTTTTTGCCCATTGCTGCTTGTATGCATCTTCCATTGACTCACCTCTATCCAAATTTTTGCTAGAGACTCTTTTTATACTAGGTGTTGGGAAAACATCAGTCGCGTCAAAACAGCCTTTGCAGACAAAACAAGCTCCAATTCAGGAGCTATTTTTTGCTGATTATTTGTAAAAATTTATTTAGTTGTAATAATACGGCTCTTCTAGTTAAAATTCCTTCAAAAACACCTTGACCATCCTCAACACATAAAAATGGATGATCGACTAAAAGGGATAAACTTGATTGAGGGGAAGATTCAATTGTCAATGTCGGGGTGTCTTTAATCATGATTTCTTCAACCCGTATTTGTTCTAACTTTTCAAACTCAATACGCTCTAAACCCAAGATTGCCTCCATAATAATTGGTGTACTGATTAATCCATGTAGCTTGTAAGTAGGGTCTAAGACTGGAATGGCTGAATACCCACTTTTAGTTAAAACCAATAATGCATGTTCTAGATTATTACCGATTTGTACATGAGCTACTCGTTCAGAAGGTATCATCAATTCCTTCACTGTGTATTCTGAAAATTCCCCACCTTGAAGTCTTATCATTTCCGAAAACTCCCCATTTTTGATTTAAATCTTTCTCATTTTACCATAGTTTTCACCTACTTGCCTTTAATAGGAGTCTGAAATTAAAAAGAAAAAAGGGACCATCTCGGCCCCTTTTTCTTTTATTGAATTAAATCAAAAATTTCAATGGCAATCATATCAACGTTATCAAACTGATAGCGTTTTGGCTTTTCTTTTTCATTGTATACTTCTAGTTCATAGGTAGCTGTTTTTGGATTGTATGTAACCTGGCATTTTCTTTCACCATTTACCTCAAAAAAGCGTTGTGCTGGTTCTCCTCCGTTAGCTTGTTCTTGGAGGTTTTTTAACCTAGTTAAAATTCCTTGTAGCTGTGACACTTGTACCCTCTCCTTTCGACGAAAACAAACATTTACTGTTAGTTTTCTCAGTTGGCATGATTCTATCCAAAAGGATAAAATTCAGAAAATTCAATACTTTTTTCTTTACTTGCCAATATTAACAGAATAAAATAATGAGAGACAATGTACAAGTAAAAGGTTAAAAAGGAAGTGATTTTTTGTCAAAACCAGTAAAATTGGGGGAGAATTTTTACCTTATTGACGATTATGATTTAAATCAGACAGAACGGACAGGAACGTACGTTTTGAAAGAAGAAGAATTAACCATCATCGAAACCTCCGCCAGTCCATCCATTCCATATTTGCTTCAAGGGCTAAAAGATTTACAAATATCACCCAATGATATCAAGTATATCATCGTTACTCATATTCATTTGGACCATGCTGGGGGGGCCGGGCTTATGCTTAGAAATTGCCCCAATGCAAAAGTCATCGTTCATCCAAAAGGGGAGAGACACCTTTCCAATCCTTCGAGGCTGATTGCTGGTGCCAAAGCTGTTTATGGCGAGAAATTCTCAGAACTATTTGATCCGATTCTGCCCATTCCTGCAGATAGACTTATCAGCATGGACGATCAAAGCCAACTAAAAATCAGTCCAACATGCACACTAAAATTTTTTGATTCACCTGGACACGCTAATCATCATTTCAGTATTTATTACCCAAATGGTAATGGTATGTTTACTGGAGATACTGTTGGAGTTTTCTATCCACAGCTTTATCGGGATGGTATTGAACTTTATTTACCTTCAACTTCACCTAATCAATTTGACCCAGAAAAAATGCGTCATTCGATTTCTATGTTTGAAAATATGAACTTAGACGCCATATATTTTGGCCATTTTGGTAAGTCCCATTCTCCACATGAAGTTTACAGACAAGTTAGGTTATGGTTAAATATTTTTGTAGACGCAGCACAGCTTGCCTTTAAAGAATACACCCAGTTCAATGATCGTGTGCAGTTGACGGAGCAAATAATTTCCAAAAAATTATCGGAATACTTAACTTCAAATGGGATATCCTCGGATCACCTCGTGTATGAAGTCTTGAATATTGACTTAAATGTTTGTTCTATGGGATTAATTGATTATCTGGATAGACAGGCAAGGAAATAATTTATTTTTGTTTTGGAGGAACTCTTTTGAGTAAGATTATTTTGTATTCCCAACCAGATTGTCCCCCTTGTGAAGTTACAAAGGAATTTCTTAAGGAATATGGGTTTTTATTTACGGAAAAAAATATAAAAGTCGATAAACAAGCCCGTAATGAACTGATTAACAAGTACCAGTCATACTCTACCCCAACAATTGTCATCGAAGACCATGTTGTTCGTGGGTTTGACCTTAAGGAACTTAGAAACTTGCTACAGATTGAAGAAGATTGACTCTACTTTTTATAAAAGGTTGGATTTTCGATATCAAAAAACAGTAAATAATAGCAGTCCATTCATTTGAATTGGGCTGCTTCTTTTTGTAGACCTGGACAATTTGAAAAAAATCGAGCAAATTATACTTCAAAACTGAACCCATGATCCATTTTAGTATCATTATTTTTTATTTATCCAAAAAATTACCAATTAGTTTTTACATAAGTCTACCGAAATTTGAAAAAATACACTTTGTAAGCAAATCAAAACTCGAAAGAAGGAAATGACGAAATGACTGTAGGAACTCAAGTAATGACTACAATTGCCAGCCTAAAAAGTGCACAAGCAAGCTTTGAAACATTTGCCTTAGGAACAGAAAATAAAGGGGCCAAGCAATTATATCAAGATGCAGCAAAACAAACCCAATCCATAATTGATAGCATTGAACCACGCCTTCAGGAAATACAAGACGAAGAACCGCAATACAAACAATAAACGTTAGATCGAGGCTGACTCGAAAACCTAAGGAGTCAGCCTTATTCGTAATATTACAACTAAAATTGAGGTGAATACCATGCCAGAATGGGTACTAATTATTGGTCGTTCATTTGTTTTAA
>CAURFY010000295.1:0-4020 GCA_963524115.1 uncultured Bacillus sp. | reverse complement strand
AATCAGTGCTTATCTTGAACTGAACGGTCATTATTTACCAAGCATGGCGATTTTTGATGAAGTATGGGAAATTTATAATTTAAACGAGAGATAGGTACATTACCTATCTTTTTTTTTCGATAAAAAAGGCTAATGGTGTTTTTTATAAGCATTCTTTTGAGAGGTATTTGCTGTGCCTTTTTATATTTCATGTGCATATAATATAATAAATAATTTCACGACTATCATTGAAAGGATGGAGGATATGGATAAACGGAAAAAACCGAACAAACCTAAATATAAAATCGGTGATACAGTCGTGATTATCATGTATGGAACGGTAGGGAAAATCACTGATTTAAAATGGCTTGATGTAATGTATGTATCTGAAATAGATAAAAGTGAAGGTCTCTATTTTGAAAAAAAATTAGAACTCTTATCTGAATATAAAGGCGAATTAGTCGAAAAAGAACACATTGAGATTGAATACACATTCTTTTTTGGAGACCTGGTCCAAGTGAAGGGGTATGGAGCGGATTTATTTAAAATAGTAGGTTTTCGTACTGAAATATGGCGGTATAAAGAAAATGCCTGGGAAGATGTAATTTACGAGTTATCGAGAATTAGAGATGGGGAATGGTTAGAGGCAGGTGAAGAAGAGCTACTATTAGTGGCTGATGCTGAAAACGCAGATATGTTTATCCAAAAGCTTGGACTACTGTTTTTAGCGAACAAACCACAGGCGAACCTCAATCTTCCTGAACCAAAGAACCCGATTCGAAAAGCAGAGCGGGAAGAGTTGAATAAAAAAATGGAAAAGAAAGAATATATCGACTTCCTTTTGGATGTATATAATGATTATAAGATCTTATACAACCTATTCCACGATTCTGAATATAAGAAGGTTATGCGGGTTGTATTAAAGAAGCTTGCCTCCATTGTCAATGGTGATGAAATCAATCGTGCTTAGCAAAAAATAGATAAACGAAATATCCCACCAAGTTTGTTTCCCCATAAAAAGTTCCTTTCATTACTTGTCCATAGTTAGGTTTCTCTTTAAGTATTGAATCACATAGGTACACTTAGGCTTCTTATTGAAAATATGAGGGTATGAAAAAAGAACAATGTTCATACATTCCATTAAAGGGGGCGATACTGTGAGAGAAATCGAAGTTTTCATTGATACGGAGGAAATTGCTGAATTTTTCTTTCATGAACTTTTAAAACGGGGATACGTTCCCACTGAAGAAGAACTGGAGGAGATGGCTGATATAGCGTTTGAGTACTTAGTTGAAAAGAGTATCATTGATGAAGAAATCTCGGAGGATTAACATAGATAATAAAATGACGAGTAGTAACTCGTCATTTTTTGCGGAATAAATAGAAACCTTTTACCTTTGATATCGTATAATTAATTTACAAGGAATTTTCTAAATGTACTGAAAATACGGAAGGGTGAAGGGGATATGTCTTTATTTAATAAGGTACTCGCTAGCGTTGGGATGGGTTCTGCAACGGTTAATACGAAATTGGAAAGCGATAAATTGGTCCCAGGGCAAGAAGTTAAAGGAATTGTTGAAGTTAAAGGAGGAAGTATAGATCAAAAAATAAATGAAATTTACTTGTCCTTATATACTACATATATTAAAGAAGCAGACGAAAAAAAATATACTAATAATGCTTTAATTGATCAAGTGCGATTAAATGACCCATTTGTTATCAAAAAACAGGAAATTAAACATATTCCATTTTCCTTCAAACTTCCAATAGATACTCCCATCTCTCTGGGAAGAACACAAATTTGGGTTGCAACAGGATTAGATATTAAAAATGCAGTCGATCCCTCAGACAAAGATTTTTTGAAGGTAGTCCCAGATACCTTAACTGAATCCGTTTTAAATGTGATAAATGATCTTGGATTTCGTCTTCGTGAGGTAGAGTGTGAAGAGGCACCATACCGCCTCCGTCGCCGTTTACCTTTTGTTCAGGAGTTTGAGTTTGTGCCCATTACTGGTTCCTTTAAGGGACGTCTTGATGAACTCGAGATTCTGTTTTTTCCAGTTTCCACAACAGAAACGGAAATATTTATGCAGGTTGACCGGAGATCACGTGGTTTAGGTGGATTTTTAGCGGAAGCTTTTGAAATGGATGAAAGCCATGTTCATTTTACAATAAGATCAAGTGATTTAGCTTCGATTAGTGAAAAAATTACCGCCATGATTCAAAGATTTTCATAATAATTTGAAAGGGTGGAGATTTTTCTCCACCCTTTTTACTCTATTTTGGAAAGTTCTTAAAAACCGACAAAAAAACAGGAAAACTGATGAAGGATTCGACAAAAGCGATGTTTAATTAATAATTATATAATTAAAAGAATTTTGCGATAATTTAACACTAGTTAGTTATCGAACAATGATTGAAATGAGGAGGAGTCATTATGTTAAAGGAATTAGTTGGAAAGCGGAAGAAAAGATTTGATGTAACCCTTTATCAAACTCCGGTATTCAGTCAAAAGAAGGGATACCAGGAAGTATATCGTTTACCTGTTGAGAAGAATAACCATATGGAATGCTTGGATAATGTGTTTAAAGTATTTAATATCTCGGATTGCATTCCAAACGATTATGGCGGAAGGTATGTTGGAACTGGAGATATTATATCCATTGAGGAAGGAAGGAATGGTCAATCATTCTACCAACTTCAGTCAGGGGGATGGATGAAAATCAATCGGATCCGTTTGAGGTAAAAAGAGGAGAGCAAAGCTCCCTCTTTTTTTGATCTAAATGGCATTGAAATGTACAGTTTTTAATAATTTATTGTTTATTTTTTCGATTATGTGCAGAATTCTCTTTCCCATGTGCCTCTTGTTCAGCAATAATCGCTTCTGGTGGAATGTGATTATTTTTCTTCGGAGAATTGATTCGATTTCGATGCTTCTTTCCCACATTTATTCCTCCTTTTAATCATTCTTTTTAAATGTAAGTTAAAAAAGTTGTAATGGCTTAATTCATTAACATGATGAAAGCTTTTTAAGGAAAGGCTAGGTTTAGCTTTTCCAAAATTAATCTAGTTCATGAACCTTTGATCGATATTTTTCAGCCAAGTGATAATATGGTATAGTTTGATTGTCAATGTTGTACACTTGTCTTCATAAGAATGGAGGAAATGAAAATGAGCATCCATATTGCAGCTAAAGAAAATGAAATTGCCGAGACAGTCCTTTTACCAGGGGACCCACTCCGAGCAAAATATATTGCTGAGACATTTTTAGAAAATGCCACTTGTTATAATGAAGTTCGTAACATGTTTGGATATACGGGTACATATAAAGGGAAAAGAATATCAGTGCAAGGGACTGGAATGGGGGTTCCCTCTATTTCAATTTATATTACTGAATTGATGCAAAATTACCATGTTCAAAATTTGATTCGAGTTGGTACCTGCGGCGCTATTCAAAAAGATGTTAAGGTGCGGGATGTCATATTGGCGATGAGTGCTTCAACCGATTCCCAAATGAATCGAATTACTTTCGGTGGAATTGATTATGCCCCGACTGCCAATTTTGACTTACTAAAAAAAGCTTATGATTCAGGAATTGAAAAGGGCTTGAATTTAAAAGTAGGGAATGTGTTTACTGCTGATTTATTTTACAACGATAATGCGGATCATGAAAAATGGGCTAAATACCAAATTTTAGCGATAGAGATGGAAACGGCTGCACTTTATACCCTTGCAGCGAAACTTGGTAGAAAGGCATTATCCGTTTTGACAGTGAGTGATCATATTCTGACTGGAAAAGAGACCTCGTCAGATGAAAGACAAACTACTTTTAATGATATGATTGAGGTTGCTTTAGAAGCAGCAATAAAAGAATAAGGAATCAACCTAGAATACAGTGAAAAGGTACCTGTTTCAGTTATGGGTACCTTTTCAATTTATTAATTTTATATTGATTCAATCTGATTTTACTTATTTTACGTTGCATTTTGTCGATTCGTGGTAAAATACTAAGTATTGTATTTAAATTTGAAGGGTTAGGAC
>CAURFY010000294.1:0-4032 GCA_963524115.1 uncultured Bacillus sp. | reverse complement strand
CCATTCGAGTGGAAAATATACGTTTTTCGTATGGAATAGGTGAAGCCAAGCTCTGCTCACACCGCCTTTATTAGGTTATGGTGGTACTTCGAATGTATATTCATGGTAGACGGTAGCGTGAAACGCCATACTAGTTTTATATAGGTAAAAAAGCGCCGATTACTCGGACGCTTTCATTATTAATTAGACTTCGGAACCACTTGACACACAGTAAACCGATCTTCGTCAATTAATTCTCCGACCGCTTTCTTAACATCATCTAGCGTGATTTTTTCCAAAGTAGGCACAACTGCAAATAAATCCATTTCATTAAAGGCATACCTAGTAAATTGATTGGCGATATATTCAGGTGAGTTAACAGCCCTTAAAAAGGCACCAATTTTCTTCTTTACAGCTCGTTTTAAGCCCTCCTCTGAAAATACTCCTCCACTTTGGCTGTTAAAGAACATGGACTTTATTGTTTCTGCGAGCTTGTTCGGGTCACTTGTATCTCCCCCAACCATCGCAAAGCCAAATCCGTTTTCTAATGTATAATCAAACGAAAAAGTTTCGTCGATTAAGCCCTCACTGTATAGATGATTATAGTTCTCCGAGCTTTTACCAAATAAAAGATCAAGGAGGACATTAATCGTTAATTCATGTTTTAACATTTGCTCACCAGAAAGTCCGGTATTTAGCGCTTTTATGCCCACTAGGCATTTTGAAGTTTGCACATTCATTTGCAAAATCTTTAGTTTTTCTGCTACTGAAACTGGCTCCTCAGCAATTTTTCGTCTTATTTCAGTCTGGGTTTGATAGTCCTTCTTTGCCTGGTTTTCCGTAATTTGTTTCATTATTTCATCTGGATTTACCGGCCCCACAATAAACAATAACATGTTACTTGGATGATAAAATGTATTGTAGCACTCATACAATAAATCCTTTGTGATGTCAGCAATTGACTTGATTGTTCCAGCAATATCTATTTTCACAGGATGATTGTGGTACATATTTTCAATTAATCCAAAATAAAGACGCCAATCTGGGTTGTCATCATACATCGTTATTTCCTGGCCAATAATTCCTTTTTCTTTTTCAACCGTTTTTTCGGTAAAATAGGGATTTTGTACGAAATCAATCAGTGTTTCTAGATTCCGTTCCACATCGGACGTGCTCGAAAATAAATAAGCAGTTCGTGTAAACGAAGTAAACGCATTAGCCGATGCACCTTGCCGACTGAATTGCTGAAAAACGTCGCCATCCTCTTTTTCGAAAAGCTTATGTTCAAGGAAGTGAGCTATTCCATCAGGTACCTTCGTATACTCAGACTTTCCAAGAGGGACAAAATGATCATCAATCGAACCGTATTTTGTTGTAAAGGTAGCGTACGTTTTATTGAAACCTTTTTTCGGTAAAATATAAACTTGTAATCCATTATCCATTTTTTTGAAAAAAAGTTCTTCCTGAAGCTGGTCGAAGGTTATCTTATTCATCATTTTCCCGCCTCCGTTCCTGTTAGAAAATAAATCGTATCTAACTCTACTTTCGCTGCAACCTTGACGATTTCTTCTCGAGTTGTTTGATCCATATCTTTCAACCATTGATCAAGTTGAATATTGGATTCAGAAACAACATTATGGTATAGCACTTCAACAATACCTCTGGATGTATCAATGGTTTCTAAAAGCTGATTTTTGATGACGGCCTTCGTTTGCTCAAGCTCAGCATCGGTGAAATCACCATTTTTCATCGCCTGCATTTGCTCCTTTATAATGGAAATGGCTTGATCGTAATTTTTATTATCGATGCCTGACATAACCATCATCAATCCCTTATGACTTTCCAGCCTGCTGGCTGCATAATAGGCTAAACTCGCTTTTTCGCGAACATTGATAAAAAGTTTGGAATGTGAGAATCCGCCGTAGATTCCGTTAAATACTTGCAAAGCGAAATAATCAGGATCTCCATAAATAATATGCGTTCGATAACCAATATTCAGCTTACCTTGTTTAATATCTTGTTCTTCTCTCACTTCTTTTTCCTGCGTCACTTGTGGATTTATCTTTTCATTAATTTTTTTAGGTGTACGTGGTGCAAACTGGAGAAGTTCATCAACTATCGTATGAACCTCTTGCTCCTCTACGTCACCAATAACATAAAAGTCCATTTCGTCTTCAGAGAACGCCCGCTGATAATATTGGTAGAGACTTTCAGGAGTAATCCTATCCACTTCATCCATTTGACCGTGAACATTCAAGGAATACGGTTCCTCTTTACACATCTCTTCAACTAACCTAAAGCTTGAGTAACGCATTTTATCATCATAAAGCGATTGAATCCGTTGTTTTAAGGTACGTTTTTCTTTTTCGACTGTGTCTTTTTCAAAAGATGTCCCAGCAACGTTTGGTTTTGTTAATATTTCAGAAAATAATTCAATCGCCTTTCTTAATAATGGAGTTGGGTCAGAAAGAAACTTTTCGTTTGCTATTTCTAATGAAAAACTAATGACATGGTATTCCCCTTTTTTAGCTAAATCAACATATAGAGAGGCACCATATAAATCATCTAAATAGGATCGGAGCTTGGTTGTGGTAGGGAAGTTTTTCGAATTACTTTGTAGAATATAAGGGAGCAATGCCCTTTGGGTTATTTCTTCCTTAATAAGAGGGGTTTTCATTTTCCATACAAAAGTGTTTGTTTTGTATTTATCCGTTTTAACGATATGAAGCTGAAAACCCTTCATTTCTTTAATAGATTCGGTTAGTATAGTCATTTCCATCCTCCTTTTAGCAAGTATTATCTTATCTTATGTCATTGCATGTTCTGTTATTTTTCCCAATTTTAATTAATTCAAGCCATTTTACCAGAAATACCTTATTTAGATGTTACTATGTTTAACTATACCTTTGAAAACGATTGATGTACAAGCGCAAGCATATTCTACAAGCAAAAAGGGCTGCTCCCAAACTTCATTAGGAGTTAGCCCTTAAAATTTATTCCTAAAATTTATCGTTTACTTGAATCAAATGGTTCTCCCGCTGCTTTTGGCGCTTGTGATGATTTAGAGAAAATAACTAAAGCAATCAAGGTCACAACGTACGGAAATGTCTTTAAGATGATAGGCGGAATAACCGCTAGTTCAGGTATTACCTGGGAAACGTTAGCAATTGTACTTGCAAATCCGAAAAAGAATGTAGCCCCCAACACCCCAAATGGCCGCCATTGTCCAAAAATTAATGATGCAAGTGCTAAGAATCCTAATCCTGATACGGTCCCTGTAAATTCACCTGCATATGTTAAAATGATTAGGGCACCACCTAGTCCAGCAAAAGCACCCGATATTAATACTCCACAATAGCGAATAAATCTAACGTTTACACCTGCTGCTTCAGCTGCTTGTGGATACTCACCGCATGATCTTAGGCGAAGGCCAAACTTGGTCTTATACAAGATGAAGGCACTTAAGAACAGGATCAATAAAATAACCCAGGTTGTTGGATAGGTCTTCGTAAAAAACAAATTACCAATAACAGGAATCTTCGATAAAACTGGGACATTCATTGGTGAAAATCCATTTGTTATTGGAATATTTCCACTTCCTGTAATATTTCTCGCTAAAAATATCGTTAATGCTGATGCAATCAAGTTTATCGCAGTTCCACTAATAACCTGATCTGCACTTAAGTTAATGCTTGCAAACGCATGTAATAGAGAAAACAGAACTCCCGCTACTATTGCAGCCAGTAAGCCAATCCAAAGTACGGAAGAGTTATTCGGCCAGATATCTTGTAGATAGTAAACCGTGAGCGAACTTGCAAAGGCACCGATAACCATTAAACCTTCTAAGCCTATGTTAACAACACCACTTCGTTCACTAAAGAGACCACCGAGCGCCGTTATGAGAAGAGGAACTGTAAATATGATCGCATAAGGAAATATTTGCTGGATGATTGTCCACATTTTATAACCCCCCCTCCTTCAAATCAGGCACTGTATGATTATTCTTCTTTGAACTACGTTTCCAAAATTTATTAATCAATCGCTCAATAAGGA
>CAURFY010000293.1:0-4045 GCA_963524115.1 uncultured Bacillus sp. | reverse complement strand
TACACTATAAAAAATAATATTGTTGACGTTTGTTTGTTTAGTTTTCAAAGAGCAACATGACTCAACTTCGCTCAAAAGCGACTTTTTAATATTAACACACTGTTAATATCGAGTCAACACTTTATTTTAATTCTTTTTTAAAATCCCGTTGCTATATCGTGGCAACAGATAATAATATAGCACCATTCCGAGCTCGTTGCAATATGTTTTTTATACTTTTTACGTTTGAAAACAAATATTAAATATTCTAACAATTCATCGCTTCTTTAATTGTATTTTTCCTTTCAATATCAACACTCTAAACGATCTTTATTTTTTCAATAAAAGAAAAAGGCAGACCATGGGGCCTGCCTTAATATATATTATTAACGGTTACGCATTAGTGGGAATAAGAGCACGTCCCTAATCGACGGAGAATTTGTTAATAACATAACAATTCGATCGATTCCAATCCCGAGACCCCCAGTTGGTGGCATACCGTATTCTAATGCTTCAACAAAATCTTCGTCCATAAGATGTGCTTCATCATTTCCTTGCTCACGTTCTTTAAGTTGTGCCTCGAAACGCTCTCTTTGATCGATAGGATCATTAAGTTCTGTAAAAGCATTAGCATGCTCTCGAGCAACAATGAACAACTCAAACCGATCTGTGAATCTTGGATCGTCGTCATTTTTCTTAGCAAGTGGTGAAATCTCCACAGGATGACCATAAATAAATGTGGGTTGAATTAATTTATCCTCAACCTTTTGTTCAAAGAATTCGTTAACGATATGACCATAAAGCATATTACTATTAATCTCTACACCATGCTCTTTTGCAAGTTCTCGAGCCTCTTCCACGCTCATCTCTTGCCAGAAATCTGCACCTGTATATTCTTTAATGGCATCTACCATATGAAGTCTTTTCCACTCTGGCTTTAGGTCTACTTCATACTCACCATACTGTACCGTTGTTGCTCCTAGTACCTCTTGGGCAATATGAGCAATGAGGTTTTCAGTAAGACTCATAATATCCCGATAATCTGCATAGGCTTCATAAAGCTCAATCATTGTGAATTCAGGATTGTGGCGAGTTGAGACACCTTCGTTGCGGAAAACACGACCGATTTCATATACTTTTTCAAGACCGCCGACAATCAGACGTTTTAAATGAAGTTCGATAGCAATCCTCATAAATAACGGCATATCTAGTGCATTATGATGTGTAATAAATGGACGGGCAGAAGCACCACCAGCAATTGCATGCATCATTGGTGTTTCAACTTCTAAGTAGCCATGGTTGTCTAAATAACGACGCATCGATTGAATAATACGACTACGAGTAATAAATGTCGCCTTACTTTCTTGGCTCATAATTAAATCCAAGTAACGTTGACGGTACCGTTGCTCAATATCCTTTAAACCGTGAAATTTATCTGGTAATGGACGGAGTGCTTTTGTTAAAAATACAAAGTTATTTACTTTTACCGAAAACTCTCCCATTTTTGTTTTAAACACTGTACCAACTACCCCTACGATATCCCCTAAGTCGGCAGAATTGAAAACTTTGTATTGTTCCTCACCAACTGCATCTTGCCTAACATAAACTTGAATTTGTCCTGATAGGTCTTGGATATGGGCAAAACCTGCTTTACCTTTTCCTCGCTTTGTCATGATACGACCAGCTAGGGTTACGGAAATGTTTTTTGCTTCGAGCTCATCATGTTCCTCTTCCCCATACTGTTCGATTAATTCCTTTGAAAGATGAGTCCGCTCAAAACGCTTTCCAAATGGATCTAATCCATTTTCTCGCATTGCATTCATTTTTTCCCGTCTGACCACCAATTGGTCATTTAATTCTTCCTGGCTCATTCCTATCAACTCCATTAATAAATTAATTATGTAAAACGCTAAACAATACCGCGCATTATCACCATTTTTTTTAGATACTTTATTATTTTACACAATCTTATCAGTTCAGACATCAAAAATGAAAATTAAATAGAATAAAACTGCCAGTTATGTACTGGCAGTTTATTTTATAATAAAAACTATGTTGAAAAGTTGTAAATAAGTCAATCCTACCCAACATTTATAGCAAGTTGTTCTTTCTCTTCTAAATCAGAAACCAGGCCATATAATAATGCTACTAACTCCGCTCTAGTAACGCATTCATTAATAGCATTTCGGACAACTGCATTTCCCCTGATTCCCTTTAGATACCAAGCGGCATGCTTTCTCATTTCACGAACACCAATGTTTTCGTTTTTCAAATCAATTAATCGATCTAAATGAAGAATGCAAACATCAATTTTTTCACGAGCACTTGGCTCACCAATAAGCTCTCCGGTTTCCAGATATTTCACAGTACGATAGATCATCCACGGATTCCCTAAAGCTGCTCTGCCAATCATTACTCCGTCACAACCGGTTTCATCAAGCATTCTCTTAGCATCATGAGGAGTTTGTACATCTCCATTCCCGATAATCGGAATGTTAACAGCTTGTTTTACCTGTCGGATAATGTCCCAGTCTGATTTCCCTTCATACATCTGGACTCGCGTACGTCCATGAAGAGCAACCGCTTGACCACCAGCTCGTTCTACAGCTTGGGCGTTCTGAACCGCATAAATATGGTTTAGATCCCAGCCCATCCTCATTTTTACGGTTACTGGTTTTTTGACAGCATCAACAACTGCTGCAACCATTTCATAAATTTTATCTGGGTCAAGCAGCCACTTCGCACCGGCATCCACCTTGGTTATTTTCGGCACTGGGCAACCCATATTAATATCAATGATATCCGCATTTGTATTCTCATCAACAAAACGAGCTGCTTCAACAAGAGTTTCCCTTTCTCCGCCAAAAATCTGCAGACTTAGTGGTTTTTCCTGTTCGTCAATATAGAGCATATCCATCGTTTTTTCATTTTTATAGACGATTCCCTTATCGCTTACCATTTCTGCGCAGACTAATCCTGCTCCGAATTCCTTTACTGTTAGGCGAAAAGCGGAGTTACAGACTCCTGCCATCGGTGCAAGGACAATCGGATTTTTCATCTCAATATTTCCGATTTTCAACATAGAGTTTACCTCCTTCATCTAGTTGTTTAGCTTATGCCAACTGGTGCTTATCATTCTTGTTCATCTGGTGGTGTTAGTTCTTCTACATCTATTTGTAGAATGGCGGCAACTAACTCTAAAAACTCCTGTGTTGGAAATCGATTACCACGTTCCATTTCTCCCAAAACTGACACCGATACGCCTACTTTTTTAGCAAAAGATTCTTGTGTGAATCCTTTTAGCTTTCGAAAAGCGCGAATACGTCTTCCCCATTTTTCCGCTTCCATATCCGTACTCCTTTTTTATCTGGCAGATTTTCCACCCATAATTTCATAGGTTTCTCAATCATCGGTACGTTAATGTTGTCGTTGATTTCTAAAAGAGGTATCATAACAAATGCTCTAAGATGCATCCGAGGATGAGGAACTATAAGGTCTTCTGTTTCAATATTTTCTTGATTATATAGTAGAATGTCAAGGTCCAATGTCCTTGGCCCCCACCTTATTTCCCTTTTTCTACCAAGATCAATTTCGATTTTTAAACACAACTTTAGCAGGTCTTCTGGCGAAAGTCCAGTATTTATAGCAATGACCATATTTAAAAAGGGACCTTGATTTTCATATCCAACTGGATCCGTTTCGTAAATAGAAGAAGCATTTACCAACTTAAGTTCTTTTTCATTATTTAATAATTGAAGAGCATTTTTTAAATGGTTAAATCGATCCCCCATATTTGAACCAATAGCTAGGTATGCCAAATTTCTCCCCATTTATTATCTACTCCTTCTGATTTCCACGGAAACATGCTGGTAATGTCCCGGAATAGGCGGGTTCGGTTTTATGACCTTTACGGTACACTCTAAAACCATTTCATATGTGTTAAGGACCTTTGTCGCTATTTTTTCAGCTACTGCCTCTATTAATTTTAAAGGTTCACCTTCTACTACATCTTTACAGATAGAAAAAAGTTCTGCATAGTTGATAGAATCATTCAGATTATCACTTT
>CAURFY010000292.1:0-4054 GCA_963524115.1 uncultured Bacillus sp. | reverse complement strand
GTGTACAGAGACTATATCTCTGTATCCATAGTTTGATTAAATTAATCAAATACATGTGTGGTAAAGGTTATCGAAAATGGAAAAGGAACGTATAAAATGGTATTACTTCCCACTTTATATGTTCCTTTTTGTGAAGTTAACTATTTAAAATTCTTGTTTATTTTTGATTGGCATTTTCGAATGCTTCAAGAAGGAGATCCACAATGTGTACACCTTGAGAAGTTTTGCTTAAGCCTTCTCTTTCAATACCAAGCTTCATTTGTAGAAGGCAACCAGGGTTAGAGGTTACAATCGTTGTTGCTCGTGTATCTCTAACTTTATCCATTTTATAATCAAGGAACTTCATCGATACTTCTGATTGAATAATATTATAGATACCTGCCGATCCACAGCAACGACCTGCATCTTCCATTTCGTGATAATCTACGCCTTTGATCGCCTTTAACAATACGCGTGGATACTCAGATGCTTTCATAACATTTTTCAAATGGCAAGAATCTTGATAGGTAATGATTTGATACGGTAATCTTAGTTCCTTTTTATGGAAATCAAGAGCAACTAAAACTTCGGATACATCCTTTAATTTTGCCACAAAATCTTTGGCACGTTCGCTAAACTCAGGATCATCATGTAATACATGTGCATATTCGATTAGAAAAGCACCACAACCGCCTGCATTGGTAATAATATAATCTACATTAAGATCTTCAAATGATTTAATATTTTGTCTAGCTAAATCCTTCGAGCCAGTCTTCTCACCGTAGTGGCCATGTAAAGCACCGCAGCAGGTCTGATCATCAGGAATAACAATTTCACATCCAGCATGCTGGAGAAGCTCAATGGTTGATTTGTTTGTCTCATAAAACATTGTATCCATTAAGCAACCTGTGAAAAATGCTACGCGTTTCTTTTGTGCTCCAATCGCCGGATGAAGATCTGGGCGACTTAACATTTCCTTACGTGTTGCAATTTTAGGTAGGACTCTTTCCATTGTTGCGATTGTATCAGGGAATAATTTCATTACTCCAATGGATCTTGCAACTGTTTGTAGTCCAGTGCGTTGGTATAATCCGATTAAAGTAACAAAGTTTCTCATATAGTTTCGTTTTGGAAATAGGTTATCAAATACTACTTTGCGAACCACACGAACTGGCAAAGAGAATTTTTTATTTTGAGCAATGATATCACGCGCTTCTTCGAGTAAGTGACTGTAGTTTACCCCGGAAGGACAAACAGGTTCACAAGCTCGACAGCCGAGACACATGTTCATTGATTTTTCGAAGTCTTCATCTGGTTCAATGAGTCCATCGACAACCGCTTTCATTAGTGCAATTCTTCCACGTGGAGAATGTGATTCTTGAAAACCTGAATCTATATATGTTGGGCAGGATGGTAAACAAAACCCACATCTCATACAATTTAGAAGATCATCTTCATTCATATTCTCTTTGAATTTTTTTTGGATGACTTCTTGTTCTTGTTTTGTTGTCATTTTGAGATCACCACTCGATTTCGACTTTGTTCTAAGAAGATTTTTCCAGGATTTAAAATGTTGTTCGGATCAAGTGCATCCTTAACTGCCTTCATTGCGGAAAGACCTGCTTTTCCTACTTTTAACTCTAAGAAAGGAGCTTTTTCAGTGCCGATTCCATGCTCACCTGATATAGTGCCACCAAGTTTAACAGCTGCTTCAAAGATTTCTGCAAATGCCTTTTCCACACGTTCCATTTCTTCATGGTTACGAGCATCAGTTGGGCAGGTTGGGTGTAAGTTTCCATCACCGGCATGGCCGAAAGTACAAATCTTTAAATTATATTTTTTAGCAATTTCATTGATTGCTTTAACTAAGTTTGCAACCTCAGATCTAGGAACAGTTGCATCTTCAAGAATAGTTGTTGGTTTCAGGCGTGCTAATGCTGATAATGCTGTACGACGGGCTGTTGCAAGTTTATCTGCTTCTTGGTCATCTTTAGCAACCTGAACAGATGTTGCATTTTCTTTTTTACAAATTTCAGCGATTTTTTCCATATCTCTAGCCACAATCTCAGGTGGACCATCCTGCTCGATAAGAAGGACTGCTTCAACATCAGTTGGAAGTCCGATTTTTACATAATCTTCAACAACTTCTAAAGTTGCCTTGTCAAGGAATTCCAATGTAGTTGGAATAATTTTTGCTGCAATTATTTTGGAAACGGTTTTTGCTGCTGATTCTACGTCTTGATATAGGGCTAACGCAGTCTTTTTCGTTTCCGGTTTTGGAACGAGCTTAAGGATAGCTTCGGTAATAATTCCGAGAGTGCCTTCAGAACCAACCATAAGACGAGTGAAATCGTATCCAGCAACGTCTTTTGCTAATTTACCACCAGTACGGATAATATCTCCGTTTGCTAAAACCACTTCTAGTCCAATTACATAGTCCCGAGTTACACCGTATTTTAAACCACGGAGTCCGCCGGCATTTTCTGCAATGTTTCCAACGATAGTCGAAACTTTTACTGTGCCTGGATCTGGTGGATAGAATAACCCTTTGGCTTCGACTGTTTTAATAATATCCATTGTTATAACTCCAGGCTCAACCGTAATCGTTAGATTTTCTAAATCAAAATCAACAATTTTGTTCATATGCTTAAATAGCATAACAATTCCGCCTTGGGTTGGTGTACACCCACCACAAAGATTCGTACCTGTACCACGAGCGTAGATCGGAATGGAATGCTCGTTACAAATTTTCACAATTTCTGAAACTTCTTTTTTGTTTCGAGGACTAATTACCGCATCTGGCATTGCTTGTTTGTTTGGTGTTGAATCGTAAGAGTAAGAGAGCCTGCCCACCTGTGAATCTTCATAGTTCTCTTTTCCAACAATAGCAATGAATTTTTTTGCTACATCATTTGATATCATGTTGATTCCCCCAAATATTATTTAAGCGCTTACAAATATTTCTGTCTTTATAAATGTTTTTACTATAATAAGTATAGAAAAAAGAAACTCGGTTCGCTATAGATGAAACAACAAAAAAAAGGCTCATATGGGCCTTTTTTTTGTTGTTTCATCTAGTAATTGCAAACTTAAATATAATATCAGTAAATCATGTATGTTAGATGGATCAAGTTTGGTTAATTCATATACTTTTCTTAATCGATAATGAAGTGTGTTGATGTGAATGTGAAGGGCTGATGCTGTATTTTTCAAGGAATGATTTTGTTCAAATAATTTTTGTACAGTAAGTAACAATTCTTCATCATCCACAATTGGTCCAAGTGTTCTTTTTACAAAGATTGTTTTTGTATCATATCTAACTTCATCAAGAATCATTTCTATTGTTAGATCTTCATCAAAAACGATATTGGATTGTTTACTTGTAGATCTCAGGGCCCGTTCGGCTTGATCATAAGAAATTTTTATCTCATGAGAAGAAACCCTCTGACCAATTCCAATTGACATTGGCGTATAAAGATGTTCTTCAAAAAAGGTTTGAAAAGCCGATATATAATTCATTACTTGGTCCCGTTTTTCTTTGTCCGGTGATTCTCGAAGGATTAAAATCCGATTATTGCCCCATCTAATGAAAATGTCTTCTTCATTCATGTTTTTCCATTTTGAAAAAGAACTATAAATGTATCTGTGGTTAAGGTGTTCATACTTATGTAATTCGATCATAATCGCTTGCCTATTAAAAGCAAGATTGATATTTAACAGTTTTGCTCTATGTAAAAAGACTGAATCCCATTCCCTATTTTGAATCCAATCAAAAACAAATGCTTCAAGTGTTCGTGATTGAAGCTCAAGTTGTTCTGAGTAATAATTTTCACTTACGATCATTTCGGTCATTTTCCTGATAAGTTCACCAAAGGGGGAAACTTTGGCAGGGTCGCCAGTAATTCCAATTACGCCGATTACATCGCGCAAAAAAAAGACGGGTAGATTGATTCCTGCCTTGACCCCGATAAGGGTTTTTTGGTCTTCCTCAGTTATAATCATTTTTTCCTTCCGTTCGACAGCAAGGAGGGCTCCCTGGTGAAATGCACCTACTCTTTTATGGTCAGTGCTAGCA
>CAURFY010000291.1:0-4056 GCA_963524115.1 uncultured Bacillus sp. | reverse complement strand
ACAACCCTTGTACTTTCTATTTTATAGGTAAAATCCCCATATGGGACCTTAACAATGAGCTCATCGCCAATTTTTAATTCTCCCATTCTACGAAAAACAGTATCCCGGTGACCTGATAAAACAATTTGATCATTTCCTTGAGGCCATGCCGTCCCCGAATAATGTCCAACACCCTTTGCAAGGTCATTTTCATCTGTTCCTTCGACAATCGGTAGTTCTTTATCGATTCTAGGGATTGTAAGAATACCGACTACGTCACCAGTAAAGGGTGAAAATGTTTCTTTTTCTATTTTGGGCTTTTTTAATAAATGATGTGCAGTTGCTAAGCTATGATCCTGGTGCGCTTTCATTTGATAAATCTTATATCCGCTTATGCTAATAACAATCAAACCAACGATAATCAACAATAAGGAAATTTTCCTTCCCATTTTAGCCCCTCCAATTCCACAATACCAATTAAATAGTGATAACCAAACTGTTTCTATTTTTTGTCCAACTAAAATCATAGCAGAAAATGGTATGTAAACGATCAGTTTTTTTAATAATTTGAAAAAAATTATATGTTTACCAATCAAAGCCTGAATGATTACAGAAAAATGTCGATTAGAAGGGAAATATGTTTTCAATTTATTTCAATGTGTAAATCGAACATGTATAATAAACAGTAAGTGTTGAAAAAAGGAAGTGATGAATTGAGCAAAGTAAAAATCGTAACCGATTCCACAGTGGATCTAACTGATGAAGAAATAAAAAAATATAATTTGGAAGTCGTTCCATTAACCATCCATATAAATGGTGAAACCTATACAGATCGAGTAGACATTACACCCACTGAGTTTATTCAAAAAATGAAACTGTCAGACGAGTTACCAAAGAGCTCCCAACCATCGTCAGGCACCTTCCTTGAAGTCTATGATCGACTTTTTGACGAAGGTTATGAAGTTATTTCAATTCATATGACAGGTGGGATGAGCGGAACTGTTCAATCTGCTGCAAGTGGCGCACAAATGAGTAAGGCTGACGTATCGGTTGTCGATTCCCGCTTTATTTCAAAAGCATTAGCCTTCCAGGTGATTGAGGCCGCTGAAATGGCCCAACGGGGAAAGACCGTACCAGAGATTTTAGCTCGAGTGAACGAAGTTCGAGAACAGACAAAGCTTTTTGTTGTTGTGGATACACTTGAGAATCTGGTAAAGGGCGGAAGAATTGGGAAGGGAAGGGCAATGATCGGCTCTTTACTTAATATTAAACCGATTGCTTCACTTGAGGGTGGAGTTTATACACCTGTTGCAAAAGTCCGAAGTCATTCTCAAGTAGCTAAATACTTGGCAAAACAATTTGCTGAAGATGTTAAAGACAAGACTATTCATGGTGTTGGACTTGTCCACGTCGAAGGATTTGCACTAGCGACTAAGTTAAAAGAAGCCATCTTTGAACTTACTGGTTATTCTAAAATCGACATAGTTGATACCACCCCAGTTGTTAGTACGCATACTGGTATAGGTGCGATTGGTTTTATGTATTATTTTAATTAATTCTTGGTGTATTCTTCCGGATTTGTTAGAATTAATTGTATAAAAAGGATAAAAGTAGGTGAAAAAATGATTAGAAAGAGATATGGACTTATTCTTGTCCTTCTACTGAGTGTCATTCTCACATCATGTGGTCAAAAGGAAATAGAAAATAAAAAAAATTGGCCACTTCAAGATTTTACCTACACAGATCAGGATGGAAAAACATTTGGTTTATCTGATTTAAAAGGAAAGGTTTGGGTTTCAGATTTTATCTTTACAACATGTGTGGATGTTTGCATGCCAATGACGGCTAATATGGCAAAACTTCAAACTAAGTTAAAGGACGAGGGAATCAAAAATGTTGAGCTAGTCTCATTCAGTGTCGACCCAACTGTCGATAATCCTGAACAATTGAAAATGTTCTCAAAAAATTTTAATGCAGATTTGAAAAACTGGCATTTTTTAACTGGCTACAAGCAAGAAGAAATCGAACAGTTTGCATTAAAAAATTATAAAACTGTTGTAAAAAAACCTGTAAATGAAGACCAAGTTATTCATGGGACAGACTTTTATTTGGTTGATAAAAATGGAACAATCGTAAAATATTATAATGGTTTAGATGAAATCCCTTTTAAAGAAATTATCAATGACATTAAAACATTACAATAGACCTTTCCTGAGGTCTTTTTTTCTTCCAATTTTAATAATTTGAGATTCATAGTTTCATATTTTAGAATATAAAAAATGATAAAATGGAACAGGAGGTGTTTTTGATGAGGAAAACCTTCCTTTTACTTTTAGTTTGTTCGCAGTTCTTAGGCGGGTGTACATTATTCCAACAAGAACATGCAAGGATGAACCCAACTAAAGTAATGGATATATCAAAAAAGAAGGCTGTACCGACTGATTATATCCCCCAAGACATCAATGTGGTTTTAGTAGGAGATTCTTTAACAGAAGGTGTCGGAGATCGAACAAAAAAGGGTGGCTATATGCCATACCTAAAAGATTTGTTGGGAAGAGAAAAAGGAATAAATGAGGCAAAGTTTTTAAACTTTGGAGTACGTGGAAATACGACTACACAATTATTAGATCGTTTAAAATCTACTGAAGTAAATAATGCCATTATGCAAGCAGACTTGGTGATGATTACCATTGGTGGAAATGATATGATGAAGACTGTTAGTGAAAATATTTCAAATCTCAAAATAGAAGATTTTGAAAAAGATAAAAACTTATATAAAAAACATTTAAGTCAGATATTTTCTCAAATCCGAACTAATAATTCAACTGGATCCATTGTCCTTGTAGGGCTATATAACCCTTTTTCAACTTCTTTATCGGACATTAAAGAAATTAATCGGGTAGTGGACGATTGGAATGAAACAAGTCAAAATACTATTTCTCAATATGATCTGACTTACTTTGTAGATATTTCTGATCTCTTTAATGGAAAAGTTGATGACCTCCTGTATACTGATCATTTTCATCCAAATAATAAGGGATACAAATTGATTGCTCAAAGGTTATACCGTAAACTAGATAGGGATGTTCTAAAGGAACTTCCTGATCAAGTCTATACAGCTAATAAAGAGGGGATTCAACAGTGATGAAGGATAAGTGGAAGAAATTGTTTTTAATCCTTGCGGGTTTAAATGTTGTGGTCATTGCTATTATTCTTATTTTAATTAGCTTACCTAGTAAGGATCATCCCGTTAAAAATAAAGGATTTTCAGCTGAAAGTGTTCCCTTTAAAATTCAAACTAATAAACAGGATTTAAATCGTGTTATTAATCATTATCTACAAGAGCAAGAAAAGGGACCAATTGATTATCAAGTTAGCTTGGACAAATATGTGAACCTATATGGAGAGTTTCCAATTTTTAATCAAAATGTTGAAATGAAAGTTGCATTTGAACCCAAAGCGCTAAAAAATGGTGATCTCATTCTTGAGGAAAAGGCCCTTTCGATAGGAAGGTTACAGTTACCAGCTAATTATGTGCTAAATTTTGTCAATGAACGTTATCATTTTCCTGAATGGGTGACAATCCAACCCGATGACGAAATGATTTATATCGATCTACAAAAGATGAAATTAAAAAGTGATCTAAAAGTTAAGGTAAACGAGTTTGATTTGAAAAAGGATCAAATCAAGTTCACTTTATTGGTGCCAATGGATAATGGAGTCTCCAAGTGAGACTCCGTTTTTCTTTTTTTTCAAAAAGAAAAACGGCCGGATTCCGGTCGCCTACCCTTTTAATATCAGTGCTTCAAAAGAAGGCTCTCCTTTATGAAGACCGATTACAACGATGGAATATACTTCATTTGCTTTGAATTGGATGTTATGGAGTGGATATAAAGCCTGTTTTGTACCTGTTTTTCTCAATTCAAGGTCGACAGTCATGGGTGATAGCCCTAAATAACTTGTTGCATCTTTATATGAGATCTTCGGAAAAACAACATCCCCTTTGACTACAGCGAAATCGACTGGTGGAGTATTAGGGGATAAATGAATAAACCGGACTTTTGTTTCGCCATGAGG
>CAURFY010000290.1:0-4063 GCA_963524115.1 uncultured Bacillus sp. | reverse complement strand
TGGAGCGGAAATCAACCACTTCTCTAATAGCAACAATGTTTACGAAAACAGCCTTTGTATTAAGTATTTCAGGTCGAATCCAGATTACATTATGCTCATTGAGCAAAGGGACATAAAATTTAGAAAAATTGTAACTTACATTAAGGTCCTATCCTGATATAGTTTATAGATATGTCTCCTAAAATCATCTGAAAAAACATAACAAAAGGGGGAGCGATAAGGGTGGAACTTCAAGTTGGCCTTGATATCGGTTCAACAACCGCAAAGTTGGTCGTGTTAAATGAAAAAAATGAAATTATCCTTAAATCCTATCAACGGCATTTTTCAGATATTAAAAACACAACCTTAAAGCTATTACATCTTGTCCAGAATCAATTTCCATATGCTAGATTAAAAATGAATGCGAGTGGTTCCTCAGGTTTAGGACTGTGCGAACAATTGGGAATTCCTTTTATACAAGAGGTAGTCGCATGTACTGAGGCTGTCAAATCAACAGAGCCTAATATTGATGTGATTATTGAACTTGGAGGTGAAGATGCCAAACTTATTTTTTTAACAAACGGACTGGAGCAACGAATGAATGCCGCTTGTGCTGGTGGAACTGGTGCGTTTATCGATCAAATAGCTACATTGCTAAACACAGATGCGGAAGGATTGAATCGGCTCGCTGTCTCGGCTGATAAAATTTATCCAATCGCTTCAAGATGTGGCGTATTTGCTAAAACGGACATTCAACCACTCTTGAATGAAGGAGCAAGGCGAGAGGATATCGCCGCTTCTGTGTTTCAGGCCGTTGTTAATCAGACGATTGGAGGTCTAGCATGTGGTAGACCTATTCGTGGAAATGTGGCTTTTCTTGGAGGGCCTTTAACGTTTTTAACGGAATTGAGATTTCGCTTTATAGAGACACTTAAGTTAAAAGAAGAGCATGTACTACATAGCGAAGATGGTCATTATTATGTTGCCATCGGAGCAGCACTAGAAAGCGAAAAAAATGATTCTATCGATATTAGAAGGCTTATTGAGCTCTTATCCCAATTGAATCCGGAAAAAGATTCATCATCTGCTAACCGAATTGACTCACTTTTTAAAGATGAATGTGATTATCAATCTTTTCGCAATCGACATAATCGAGCAAAGGTAAAAACAGAATCATTGTCTACATACGTTGGGACAGCCTTTTTAGGTATTGATGCCGGATCAACGACGACCAAAATGGTTTTGACTAGTGAAAATGATGAAGTGTTATTTAGTTTCTATGAGAAAAATAAAGGGAATCCCGTTGAAACAGTCAGGGAGGGATTAACTAGACTTTATGATTTGATTCCCGCCCATGTAAACATCGTCCGATCTACTGTGACAGGATATGGAGAAAAATTAATCCAAGCTGCCTTCCAGATTGATGAGGGTGAAATTGAGACCGTCGCCCATTATACTGCCGCGAAAAAATTCCAGCCAGATGTCGATTTTATTATCGATATTGGCGGTCAAGATATGAAGTGCATCAAAATCAAGGATGGTGTGATTGATCAAATTATTTTAAATGAAGCATGTTCCGCCGGGTGTGGTTCATTTTTGGAAAGCTTTGCTGAAAACTTAGGACGGAGTGTCCAAGAGTTTTCCAAGCTTGCTTTAACCGCAAGTAATCCTGTTGATCTCGGCTCCCGTTGCACTGTTTTTATGAACTCGAAAGTCAAGCAAGTTCAAAAAGAGGGAGCAAGCATAGCAGATATTTCCGCGGGCTTATCCTATTCAATTGTCACGAATGCATTATATAAGGTAATTAAACTAAAAACAGTGGAAGAATTAGGCCACAGAGTTGTTGTTCAGGGCGGAACGTTTTTAAATGATGCTGTGTTAAGATCCTTCGAAAAATTGACTGAGAAAGACGTAATCCGCCCCGATTTGGCTGGTTTAATGGGAGCCTATGGATGTGCACTCCTGGCAAGGAAAAGGTGGACAAAGAATTCTCAATCTGCCCTTTTAACTAGAGACAAGCTCACAGAGTTTCAGGTTACATCAACTAATCGACGGTGCGGAATTTGTGAAAACCGCTGCCCAATTACCATTAATCATTTTGCTGATAAACGGACATTCATAACTGGAAATCGCTGTGAACGAGGGGAAGGAAAACCAAAATTCAAAAGTCCATTGCCCAATTTGATGGAAGAAAAGTTAGAAAAATTATTTAATCGAAAGGGTTTGACGGGTCTAGCTGCATTTCGGGGAACAATCGGGATTCCACGCGTATTAAATCTATTTGAGAACTACCCATTTTGGCACCAGTTTTTTACTGAACTAGGCTTTGAAGTTGTCTTATCGGATCCATCAAACAAGGGGATATTTGAAAAAGGAATTGAAACGATCCCATCCGAATCTGTTTGTTATCCAGCAAAACTTACCCACGGACATATAATGAATTTAATCGAGAAGGGCATCAAGAATATTTTTTATCCAGCCATTGTCTTTGAAAAAAGAGAAAATAAATCACTGCAGAACCATTTTAACTGCCCAATTGTTGCTTCATATCCTGAAGTGATCCGGGTTAATATGGAAAGAATTTTTGAGGAACAACAAGTCCAACTTTTTTATCCATTTTTAACACTTGATGATACAACCGCTTTGGCAAAAGAATTGATGGTTTGCTTTTCAGATATTCCAAAGCAGGAAATTAAGCAGGCGCTAAAAAAAGCCAAACAAGAGGAGGCCTCCTTTACGGGATGGCTTCGTCGCCGTGGTGAAGAGGTCATCGAGCAATTGGAAAAGGGAAATCACAAAGGCATTGTGGTTGCAGGTCACCCGTATCATATTGATCCGGCGATCAACCACGGATTACCAGAGGAAATCAATCGCCTCGGTATGGCTGTTCTAACTGAGGATTCAATCTGCCACCTTGCAAAGGAACAACCTAGATTGGATGTTGTTAATCAATGGACCTTTCATTCAAGGCTTTATCAAGCGGCAGACGTTGTAAAAGCGCATTCTCAGCTTGAACTGCTTCAACTTACTTCTTTTGGATGCGGTTTGGATGCGATCACGACAGATGCTGTTTCAGAGATATTATCAGCAGATCATCAGTTATACACATGGATTAAAATGGATGAAATCAGCAATTTGGGAGCAGCAAGGATTCGGCTACGTTCTTTACAGGCAGCTATTTTGGAAAGAGACAAACAAACGGAACCTCGAAAAGAGATTCTGCTTCAAAAGCGGGGAGAACCCATTTTTACTAAAGAAGCTAAATCGGGGTATACAATCCTTTCCCCACAGATGATTCCGACCCATTTTGAATTGTTTGAGAAAGCGTTTCTGCTTCATGGTTACAATTTTAAAGTTCTTAAAGAGGTTTATGATCATGAAGTGGAGGAAGGTTTGCGTTATGTAAATAATGATGCTTGCTATCCGGCAGTCGTATCAATCGGTCAATTAATAGCCGCATTAAAAAGTGGTGACTATGATTTGAACCGGACGGCAGTCATCATGTCCCAGACAGGTGGGGGGTGTCGGGCAACCAATTATTTAGCTTTGTTGAAAAATGCCTTAAAAAATGCGGGAATGTCGCAGGTTCCGGTTCTCTCATTGAATTCTGGTGGTTTGGCTGGAGATACTCAACCAGGGTTCAAAATAAACCTATCATTGGCGAAGAAGTTAGTCATTTCTGCCTGTCTTGGGGATTTGCTGATGAGATTAAGGCTTGCAGTTAGACCTTATGAAAAAATTAAAGGCAGTACCGAGTTTTTATATAATCAATGGCTTGGTTGTTGTCAGGAAATGTTGGTTGATTTTTCAATGAAAAAGTACCAAAGGATTATCAAATCGATGATTGCTGATTTTAAAAATCTACCTGTCTTTGATGTGAAAAAACCACGTGTAGGGGTTGTAGGCGAAATTCTTGTGAAATTCCATCCGTTTGCTAACAACCAGCTGATTGAACAAATTGAGTTGGAGGGCGGAGAGGCTGTTTTGCCCGATTTTATCGATTTCTTTTTGTATTGCCTCCACGATAGCAGTTTTAATGCCAGATATTTTGGGAAATCCAAGGTGGATGGAGTTGTTGATAAGG
>CAURFY010000289.1:0-4085 GCA_963524115.1 uncultured Bacillus sp. | reverse complement strand
GCAATCGACTTTTTAGAAGAAGTAGGACTAGAGCGAATTCTCGCACACGAGCATAGACTAGCAGCATATGGAATGGAAAAAATGTCAACGATTGAGGGAATCACCATCTACGGTCCGAAAGATCCAAAAAATCGTGCCGGTGTCATTACCTTTAACTTAGATGATGTTCATCCACATGATGTAGCAACGGTTTTAGATGCGGAAGGAATTGCAGTCCGTGCAGGACATCATTGTGCTCAACCTTTAATGAAATGGTTAAAGGCATCAGCAACCGCTCGGGCCAGCTTCTATTTGTATAATTCGGAAGAGGATATTGACAAACTCGTAAGCGGGCTTGTTAAAACAAAGGAGTATTTCAGCGATGTCTTTTAATAATTTAGATACACTTTATCGTCAGGTCATTATGGATCATTACAAAAATCCTAGAAATAAAGGGGTATTGGAAGACGGCAGTTTGACTGTTAACATGAATAATCCAACCTGTGGGGACCGAATCCGTTTGACGATGAAAGTAGAGAACGGGATCGTAGTCGATGCCAAGTTTGAGGGAGAAGGATGTTCAATTTCTATGTCATCTGCATCGATGATGACACAAGCAATTAAAGGAAAGAGCATTAATGACGCAATTAAAGTCTCTCATGCATTTTCAAATATCATGCAGGGGAAAGAATATGATGAAAGTCTAGACCTTGGGGATATTGAATCATTGCAAGGTGTTTGCAAGTTTCCAGCAAGAATTAAATGTGCAACGCTTGCTTGGAAGGCCATGGAAAAGGGCCTTGAGGAAGATGGGGAATAATTAAAATTTTTACTGCCTGTCCCAACCAGTGCCAATGACTAAAAAGCAGTGAAGCAAGATTCCCTGCAAGAAATGGAGGAATTCGACGATGGCAAAAAAAATGCCTGAGATCGGTGATTATAAATATGGCTTTGCCGATAAAGATGTTTCCATTTTTCGATCTAAACGCGGTCTAACGAGTGAGATCGTTGAGGAAATTTCAAAATTAAAGGGCGAACCACAGTGGATGCTTGACTTCCGATTAAAGTCGTTAGAGCATTTCTACAGGATGCCAATGCCTCAATGGGGCGGTGACTTGGCATCGTTAAACTTTGATGAAATTACTTATTACGTAAAGCCATCAGAGCGTTCTGAAAAATCGTGGGATGAAGTACCTGAAGAAATTAAACAAACCTTTGATAAGCTTGGGATTCCAGAAGCTGAGCAAAAGTATTTAGCAGGTGTTTCTGCACAATACGAGTCAGAGGTTGTTTATCATAATATGAAGCAAGAGCTAGAAGACCTAGGGATAGTATTCAAAGATACCGACTCTGCATTACGTGAAAATGAAGATATTTTTCGTGAACATTTTGGTAAAACAATCCCGCCAACTGACAATAAGTTTGCGGCACTTAACTCAGCAGTATGGTCAGGTGGATCATTCATTTATGTTCCAAAGGGCATAAAGGTAGATACTCCACTTCAAGCATACTTCCGAATCAACTCGGAAAACATGGGCCAATTTGAGCGGACTTTGATTATTGTGGATGAGGGTGCTAGCGTTCATTATGTTGAAGGTTGTACTGCTCCAGTTTATACAACGAATTCACTTCATAGTGCAGTAGTTGAAATCATTATTAAAAAAGATGCTTACTGTCGTTACACAACCATCCAAAACTGGGCAAACAATGTCTTTAACCTAGTAACGAAGCGGGCGGTCTGTGAAGCTAATGCGACAATGGAATGGATTGATGGAAACATCGGATCTAAGTTAACGATGAAATACCCTGCTGTTATTTTAAAAGGAGAAGGTGCCCGGGGCATGACTCTTTCCATCGCAATTGCTGGAAAAGGACAGCACCAGGATGCCGGTGCGAAAATGATTCACTTAGCACCGAATACCTCTTCAACAATTGTTTCGAAGTCAATTTCAAAACATGGCGGTAAAGTAACTTATCGTGGAGTCGTACATTTTGGCCGCAAAGCGGATGGAGCACGTGCTAATATTGAATGTGATACATTGATTATGGATAACCAATCAACTTCTGATACGGTTCCATACAATGAAATCTTAAATGATAATATTTCACTTGAGCATGAAGCGAAGGTATCTAAAGTATCAGAAGAACAATTATTCTATCTGATGAGTCGCGGTGTATCTCAACAAGATGCAACAGAGATGATTGTCATGGGCTTTATTGAGCCATTTACAAAAGAACTTCCAATGGAATACGCTGTTGAAATGAATCGTCTGATAAAGTTCGAAATGGAAGGTTCAATCGGCTAATTCTATTGTATGAGGGTCCGTTCACCATTAAATGGTGGGCGGATTTTTTGTGGTTTATTTTGGCGGTTGGCGGATTGAAGCGCTAATTCGGCGGATTAAACCTGCCTTTTGGCGGATTGTGGCGCAAATGTGGCGGATAGACTCAGTTTTTTGGCGGATTGGAGGGCTAATTTGGCGGATAGAGCGGTTCCCTCCTATAGGAAAAACCAGAAACAACTCCATTAACGTTGTTTATCCCACAACTTGATATGCTATCATGTTCTTATTAGGTTTAATATCAATAAATGGAAACAAAAAGGAATGATGTAACAATGGAAATCATCCATATTTATCATACAAACGATTTACATAGCCATTTTGAGCATTGGCCAAGAATTCATTCGTTTTTGAATGATCGAAAACAGTGGCATCAGGATGTTGGCGATGAGGTATACCTTTTTGATATCGGAGATCATGTCGATCGATTTCATCCATATTCTGACGGAACTATGGGGAAGGGGAATATTGAACTTCTGAACCAAGTAGGCTATACCGCTGTGACGATTGGAAACAATGAGGGTATCACGTTCCCACATGAAGCTCTGGACTCCATGTATGACCAAGCAACATACCCAATTCTAGTAGCCAATTTATATAACCAGGACGGGACTAGACCAGATTGGGTCAAACCATTCCAAATTCTGACCACAAACAGTGGCACAAGGGTGGGTATAATCGGTCTAACCGTTTTTTATGAACATCTCTATGGGCTATTAGGATGGAAGCTAAAGGAGCCTTTCCAGGAGTTAAGGAAGCAAATTGACCAACTTAAAGGAAAAACAGATGTCCTCATATTATTGTCCCATTTAGGACTTCATGAGGATGAGGCTATTGCCCGTGATTTCCCAGAGATTGATATCATTTTAGGGGGACACACTCACCACCTTCTCCATCAAGGAAAAATAATCAATAATAGTTTGCTTTGTGCGGCAGGAAAGTATGGTCAATTTGTTGGCAATGTTACTTTAGAATTGGAAAAAGGAAAAATTATCAAACGTGATGCTATATTATATGACACAAATGAGCTTCCTCCTGTTGAAGCAGAACAGGAAAATGTGAAAAAATATCATCATAAAGGGAAACAGCTTTTGGAGAAAAAGGTTGTTCATCTCTCAGAGGGCATCATGACCAGTCCAATTCAAGATTCCCCTTTACCTGCGCTGTTGTGCGAGGCACTTCATGAATGGTGTGATGCTGATTGTGCTTTTATAAATTCTGGCTTACTGCTCGATGGTTTAAAAAAGGGACCTGTAACCCGGTTTGATTTACTAGAAATTTGCCCACATCCTATTAACCCATGTTTAGTTGAGCTTACTGGTAGGGAACTAAAGGAGGTTCTACTCCAAACTCAAGAACAGCACTGGCCTCATCTTCAAGTCACAGGATTGGGCTTCCGTGGGAAGGTGATGGGGGTATTTACCTATAGTGGGATCACCATTAATCGTAAACAAGATAAGATAGAAGTGTTAATTGGCAAAAAGCAAATCGTTCCTGAAAAAATATATAAACTTGCTATTCCAGATATGTTCACCTTTGGACGCTATTTTCCAGAAATATTCCGTGCCGAGAGCAAAACCTATTATTTACCTGAATTTTTGAGAGATATTCTTGAATGGAAACTGAGTGAAAATAATTCCAAATAAGATTCAAAAATATAAAATATACACCACCTTCCTTATTTTTCATAAAATACTTTAGGAGGGAGTGTAGATAATTGATTGAATTGTCACCGATTGAATTAAATGGACATACCTTTATTAG
>CAURFY010000288.1:0-4086 GCA_963524115.1 uncultured Bacillus sp. | reverse complement strand
CTCCCCTGGTCAGGTTTTGCCTTACCAATATAGTAAAAATCGCTTCCTTCATCGTCATCCTTTTTAACAAATATATGAATATCAATGTTGTTTTGCTCTGCATGGATAATTTTTTGAACCTCTTCTGAATTTAATGTCCTCTTACTTCTTGTATACCATTTAAGTACTTCTTGATTGAGAAATTCATCACCATAATTCACACTAGAATCTACCCCTTCATTTTTATGATAGGTAATAAATATCGTACATGTATGATGTTTTGTTTTGTATCCATAAATTGTCGAACTTTCGTCATTATGCCAATTCAAGAGCTTGCAGGCATCTTTTCTTGTATATTTTTCATAAAGCGTAAACGGATGAGAACTTTGATATTGAGTACCTTTTTCTTTAGCACATTGAATAATGTCCATCACCATAAATTTGAAGTAACTATTTGCATTTAAACTTTCACGAATCGATTCATTAAAAACAAAATAATTTTCCCCATTTAAGGTCAGAATTGGTATCTCTCCATATTTATTCTTCGTACCTTCAGTGAAAAATGACAAATCTAAAATTCGTTTAACTGAGTTTATTGTTGCTTCATCTATTAGACAATTTAATTCTACTAATCGACTGAGAAACTCATTATATTCAACTCTATCTTGTTGAAATAACATATCCAACAAAATAATTTCATGTTTACGTTTTCCATTCAATAATTCTATTGAGAGCATTGTCAAAACTTGATTTTCATAGTCTGTTAAAGCAGGGACTTCTTCTTTTATTTTTAATAAAAATTGATAGTAATTCTTATGCTCGTCTACAATTACAACGGGATCAATAGAATGATTCACCACAAAGTCATATAGATAAGGGGCTCTCCCAATTTTATTTTTCAACTCCACAAAAGCTTCTTTTAAAATTTTTAATGAAGTTAATTTACTTTCATTAATTGCTTTAAAAATATGCCTTTTTGCTATTTCTTCAAAGTTTATCGTTGAGACGCCTTTTATATAGCTGGTATCTTTTGTATGTCGACGTATATTGTCTTTGTTTTGCGATTTATCTCCTGAAAGAGCAATTGGAATTAAGTAGTTATTTTTATAATTGCCGATAAAGTCAATAATTGTTACGAAATCTTTTAACTCATGCTTGCGCAGTCCTCGCCCTAGCTGCTGGATGAAGATAATGCTTGATTGTGTTTGTCTTAACATAACAACTTGGTTAATACTTGGGATATCGATCCCTTCATTAAAAATATCCACAGTTAATATATAATCAAGCATGCCTTTTTCTAATTGATTTACGCGGTATGCTCTTTCTTCTTGTGAATTGTCACCAGTCAATGCGATTGTGCGGAAACCTTTTTGATTTAATACTAAGGAAAGCTCTTTTGCTTCTTCCTTTCGGCTGCAAAAAATCAATCCTTTTACTTTTTCACCAGAAAATCCATAGTATTGAATTTTATCGATGATATGATTTACTCGTTCTTCGGTAACGAGCTTTGTTAATACTGTTGTATCATCAATTGTTTCTCCATTATACTCAAGATCAGTCACACCAAAATAATGAAACGGACAGAGCATGTCTTCTTCAAGTGCCTCTTGAAGACGAATTTCATAAGCAATATTGTAATCAAAAAGTTCATAGATATTAAAATCATCGGTCCGTTCAGGCGTAGCCGTCATTCCCATAAAAAATTGGGGACTGAAATAATCAATCACTTTATGATACGATTTGGCACCTGCTTTATGGACTTCATCGATTAATATATAATCAAAATCTTTAGGGTTAAATTGATGCAAGGTTTCTTCTTTTGAAATGGTCTGAATCGTTGCAAATAAATACTTGGCATCTTTTTGTTTATTCGAACCTGACAGGATCCCAAATTCTTCATCAATCCCACCAAGCACTCTTTTAAAATCAGCCTTTGCCTTATTTAAAATTTGCTCTCGATGAACAATAAATAACATCCGCCTAGGAGCAAAGCGTCTGACATCGAATGCTGAAAGATAAGTTTTACCTGTCCCTGTAGCTGAAATAACCAATCCCTTATTTTTTCCAGTATCCCGGACTGCTTGAATTTCTTGCAATGCAGCTTGTTGCATCTTATTTGGAACAATTTCTAAAGCCTCTTTTATAGAATTGGTTTGATATTGAGTGGGTAGCTCTATCACTTGATCGATTACTTTAGAGTTTACTATCGGTGTGTATGTACTTTCATAAGTATGAATCCATTGTTCAGTCAATGGCTGTGAATAATCCCAAACTTCTTCAAATTGATTTTTGAAGTGGTGAACAATCTCCCCATTTTCATGTGATGTTAATTTTACATTCCACTCATAGTTTACTTTTAAAGCATGTGCAGTTAGATTTGAACTCCCAACAATTAATGAATAATGTGTTTCATGGTCAAATATGTATCCTTTAGAATGAAACCCCTTTAAATCTGTCAATCTTACTTCGACATTTGTTATCTTCAAAAGTTCTTTAAATACCTTAGGTTGATTAAAGTTTAAAAATGTTGAAGTTAAAATTCGCCCTTTAATTCCTTGTTGTTTAAGGTCAAGAAAATGCGATTTAAGGGTTGCGAGTCCACTCTCTGTAATAAACGCTACTGAAAAAATAAATGACTTACAATTATCGAGCTCTTCCAATAGAGAGGTTAAGACGTTTTCATTTTTTTTCGTATTATTGACTAATAGCTTAGGTTTATAATTTCCAGATGTACTGTAATTTTGATCAATAAATCCTTTTCGTAAAGATGCTTCTAGATTCTGAATAAGATTTTGCATATGATCACCATTCATTACCAATTATTTGTTGCCTCAATTGTAATCCCCACTGTATTGAAGTGCAATTTTTTTTGAAATAAAAGAAGCTATCCACATATAGTGAGTAGCTTGACTTTTTTCGGAAAAATTCATGACAAGACTTTTGACAATTTCACAATAGTCGGGATATCCGCAGGTGCCCAATCTAAAGTGACGAGATCATTGGGTGGTAACCATTTTATCGCTTCATGCTCTGTTAATATAGGTTTTCCTTCAATCAACTTACAGAAAAAAGTAGTCAAATGAACGATACCGAATTCATATTCATACACTGTATATTCGATTTGTTCACCAATATCTATTTTGCATATCATTTCTTCATTAATTTCACGAAGTAATGCTTCTTGAGGTGACTCACCTTCTTCTATTTTCCCACCTGGGAATTCCCATTTTAGCGGTAGCGACTTCGTTGTACCTCTTTGTGCACATAAAATTTCTCCGTTTTCAATGATTACCGCACCAACGACATAAATATCCTTTTTCATTTCATCCTCCTGCAGAAACTTTACTATGTATTCCTCGATTTTTACTTTAGTTCAATACGAGGTGTTCTTTCTATTATAGATTAATTGTCCCTGGAAGCAGACATTAAAAAAATGAAAATAGCAGAGAACACTTTTTTAGATTCTGTGATCTCTCCCCAAAATTTTCACCTTAAAATACTCCCATTCCCCAATCAAAATTACAAAAGGTGACTACCTCCGATTGCTAATCTTTCCGCACTCGGTTAGTCACCTTCAATTATGCTGCCTTATTTTGAAAAAATCTTCATTCTCCCATCACATTATCCGGATCGACCAGATTAGCAAAATTCCAGGTTGCTCCCTCGTCGATTGAGATGTATCTGGCCAACACTTTACCACCCTGGTAATCACCACTTGGACCTTGATTCACTAGCAAGGTACCTTGGGTTCCATCGAAGGTTGGGATCTCGGCGACTACAAATATCCCTTTATATTCGGCCGGGATCGGAATGTCAACCTCAGCCCACGTCTTCCCTCCGTCTATTGTTCGGTACAATGACGGCCTGCCTGGTTCATCCATTACATTCAACGTGCCAAATGAGATGAAGCCAAGCGTATCGTTGATAAATCCACCGCTTGTGACCAGTCGGTAATTGTCAAGAACGGAGCCGACATTTACCCATGTTTTGCCACCATCATCGGTTTTTAGAATAGCGTTTGCTTCAGAACTCATTGTGCGGTCACCGGATAAAATCAAATAGCCATTTTGTTTTGATGTAAAGCCAAGTAACCGTAATCGTGCCGAA
>CAURFY010000287.1:0-4090 GCA_963524115.1 uncultured Bacillus sp. | reverse complement strand
GCCCTTCTCAGTCCCCAATCTCTTATTTGTCTAGATGAACCATTTTCTGCACTAGATGAATTGACTAGGCTAGAAATGCAAAAATGGCTCCTAGCCATTTGGGGAGAATATCGACGAACTGTGTTGTTTGTGACTCATTCGATTGAAGAAGCATTGTTTTTATCAGATCGAATTATCGTGTTGTCCCCAAAACCAGCTAGTGTGACTGCAGAATTCAGCGTTCCATTCAAACGGCCTCGAGATGAAAGCCTCCTGCTTGACGATGAGTTCTTCAAATGGAAGCGTTCAATCTATTATTCTTTTAAAAAATAAGGATCCAAAAAACTGGATTCTTATTTTTATTTGGATGACTATATTATGAATTTCAATTATATATCGAATGCTTATTTGAAGCAGCTTCCATTTAGTGCAGTTTAGAAAAGTTTTCTTCCATCTCTTTCACTGTGACGGCTTTACTGAAAAAATAACCTTGAACTTGGTCACAATCAAGTAATCTTAAGAATTGTAATTGTTCTTCTGTTTCTACCCCCTCGGCTAATACATTAATATTAAGATTGTGTGCAAGTGCAATAATCGAGGCGATAATGGCATCAATTGCAGGATCTTCCCCAATTCTTTTTATAAATTCACGTGGTATTTTAAGGGAATCAACTGGATAATCTGTCAAATATGAAAGGGAAGAATACCCTGTTCCAAAGTCATCAATCGAAATTTTTATTCCTAATTGTTTTAAAGCCTGTAATCTTTGAAAGACTTTGTTCATGTCATTCATAGCAATCCCTTCAGTAATCTCCAAGTCGATAAATGAAGGATCAATGTCTGTCTGCTCTAATATTTCCTTTATTTGCACTACCAAATTTTTTTCGCGAAATTGTCTAGGAGAAAGGTTTATGGCCATTTTAATTTTATGACCTTTTAAATGCCAGTCCTTCACTTGTCGGCAAGCCGTCTGAAGAACCCATTCACCAATGGGAAGAATCAGACCAGTTTGTTCCGCAATCGGAATAAAATCGCCAGGGGATATCATTCCGAATTCAGGATGGTTCCATCTTAATAACGCTTCCACTCCTATCAACTTTCCTTTTTGAATGTCTATTTGAGGTTGATAATATACAACAAACTGATGGTTAGATAAAGCATGATGAAGGTCTTTCTCCACTGAATACTTTTTGGTAAGGTCACCATTTTGCTCAGTTGAGTACAGCCGATAATGATTTCGGCCATTTAATTTTACTTGGTACATAGCGAAATCTGCTTTTTTTAAAAGGGTCTCAGGTTTATCTCCGTCGACCGGATATGTTGCAATCCCGATACTGGGAGTTGAGAGAATGTGATGCTCATAAACATGGTATGGTTGGTTTAGTGACTGGTGGATTTTGTTTGCCGCTATGGAAATATCCTCTACGCGATTCAGTCCTTTTATTAAAATGGTAAATTCATCACCACCATATCTTCCTACGATGTCACTTTTACGAAGTGTTGCTGTTAATCTTTTGGAGGTCACGATTAGTAACTGATCACCGACATCGTGTCCAAGTGTGTCGTTAATGGTTTTAAAGCGGTCCAAATCAATAAACATTACAGCTAAAATAGAGTTAGATCGGTTTGCATCAGCAATTTCAACTTGTAATAGTTCTGTGAATAGTAATCTATTTGGTAATTTTGTTAAAGTGTCATGGTAGGCCATAAATTGAATTACTTTTTCATTTTGTTTATTTTCATTTAAGACAACTAATTGTCTGCTGATTATGAGCAATATGACAACGATTGAACCAATACGAAGGGTGTACATTTCATCTTTTTGAAACATCAGAAAAACGCAAAGTAGGATAATACTGAGGTAGGGGATTGACATTCTTAATAAATCCAACTTTTTAATTGGATTTATTTCAGTGTGGATGTTACGTTTGGTGATTTCCAGATTGTTGCTATCAAAACCAGAAAATCCAACTAATAGAAGGGCTAAAGTATATAATGAATCAACTTGGCTTCCAGAATTATATTGGGCAGATGAAACCAAATAAATGTAAGAGGAATCAGCAAAAATTTGGACAATTAGCCCGAAAAATATAAATAGGAGATCTCTCCTTATAAGTGGTGTCTCGAAACCTATGTAAATACTAACTAAGACAATAATGAGAACTAGATCTCCAATCGGATATCCCAAGCTTACTAATAAAAAGATTTTCGATATGTTAGGGATCGCCAAGATAGGTCTTATCATATAAATCCAACTAAAGGTTGCGGTAACGGTAATAAGAATACCCATATCGAAAATTAATTTTACCAATCGGTAGGTCCCTTTAAGTTTTAAAAATAGATAAAGAATAGATGTTAAATAACATAGAATTTGAAGTATATAAAATATATCAGGAACACCTGGGTAGGGAACGTCTATCCGCAATATACAGTCATAGTATGCCCACACAACTTCAGCAACAAAAAAGCTAAAACATCCAAGTGATAAGAAGGTCCAAAAGGGCTTGCCCAACATCGGGTTCCGTTGAGCGGTGACGAATAATGCAATTGTCGAGATAAATGAGGCAAAAATCGAAAACAGATCACCTCCAACTAAGAGCAACCCATCATTATCCTTCCAAAGGAAGAGCCAAAAATAATGGAGGGAGAAAAAAATAGATATAAATACAATAATTTTCATTCTGGACGATTTCATATAAAGGTCTCCCTTTTAACCTCGATCAATGTATCTTAACTCCCTTTTATTATACAGAAAAATTAATAAAATAAGAATATTAATATATCTTGCTTGAGTTTAAAACAAATAAGAGGGCATTAAGTCAATTATCTTGACCATAATGCCCTCTTGAAAGTTACATCACTAAAATAGTTCTTCCTTTTGTTTCTCCTTTTAAAATTGAAGATAAGACTTGTGGAAGTCCGTCAAAGGTTACTTCATTTTTGATGGTATCTAATAGACCATCTGGCTTCATATCGGTAGCCATTCTTTCCCATATGATCTTTCTAGTTTCCATCGGACAATAGACGGAGTCAATGCCTAGTAAATTAATGCCCCGGAGGATGAATGGGAACACAGTAGTTGGTAAATCTGTTCCGCCAGTTAAACCGCTTACAGCCACAGCTCCTCCATAATTGAGTTTACTCAGTATTGCTGCTAAGGATTTTCCACCAACAGGATCGACTGCGGCGATCCATTTTTGCTGATCCAATGGTTTTATTTTCTCTCCAATAATTTCTTCTCTAGAGAGGACTTCTTGTGCGCCCAGCTGTTTCAAAAAGCTATGCTCTGATTCTTTTCCAGTACTTGCGCATACTTGGTAGCCACGCTTAGCAAGGATGGCTACAGCAATGCTCCCAACTCCACCAGTCGCTCCCGTAACAAGCACTTTCCCTTTATCGGGAGTTATACCGCTTTCTTCCAAACGGTGGACAGATAAAGCTGCCGTGAATCCTGCTGTTCCATAAACCATTGCTTCTTTTAGTGATAGCCCTTTCGGTAATGGGACAACCCAATCACCAGGGATTTTTGCATATTCACTATATCCACCATAATGGGAGACACCAATCTCATAGCTGGTGGCGATAATTTCATCCCCCTCTTTAAACCGGGAATCACTAGAACTGACTACGATACCGGCTAAATCAATACCAGGGATAAACGGATACGAGCGGACAATTTTTCCATTGGGATTACTTGCTAGGCCATCCTTGAAATTAACGCTTGAATATAAAACTTTTACAACAACATCCCCCTCGGGAAGGTCATCAAATGAAATCGTTTTAGTAACTGCTGAAAATTCCTCATTCTTTTTGTCTACCACAAATGCCTTGAACATTTTCTCCATATCATTGTTGCTCCTTTCAAAACATAATACTGATAATATAATTCGTTACACAAATATTATCATAGCAAAAATAATCGGAGGTATGAAGGAATTAGATTGTTTTGTGATTAGTAATGGTTTATGCATCATCGTTGCTTTCCGGATATTCATTGAAGAATGGCATGTTAACATAATAATACATCCACCCCATCAGCAACCCGCCCCCGATTAAATTTCCAATCGTTACGGGGATTAAATTATGGATGACCCCACTAACTGAACTAGTT
>CAURFY010000286.1:0-4100 GCA_963524115.1 uncultured Bacillus sp. | reverse complement strand
TTTAATAAGCTCGCAAGTACTGGGATAAACTTATCTATTTTTAGTAAACCAATCATATAAACCGTCAAGTTACCACGAAATGAAAACCATTTTTCTTTGTACTCCGCGTGAAGGATAATATCGATTTCTTCCTCTGTAATCCAGCCATTTTGAACAATACAAGCTGCCAACTTTTTGGCTTTTAGGTATTTTTCGTGCTGGTAGGAATCTGCTCCTTCTAGTGACTCTAATGTCTTTTCATATTACCATTTCACTTCAATAAATGGGAATGAGGAAACTTCAATTTCATTAAAAATAAAAATAGACTGTGGTACTTCCAAGCTGAAATTATCAACTTCACATGAATTTAGTCCCCCCAAAAATAGGAACCGTCCTGTTGACCTGCTTTTAATTTACTAAAGTAAGATGTAAATTTACTAGTTCCGATTAAATCCGTTTAATAAATATCAAGTAAGGAATAAATATTAACGATAAGATGTCTTTAAGAAGGAGGAATTGTATGTTAAAAAGATTCAATTATTTAATGGATTATATCGAAACCCATTTAACGGAAGCAATCTCTGGAAAAGAAATCTCAACTATTGTAGGGCTATCTGATTATCATTTTAAAAGAATGTTTTCGTATATGGCTGGAATGTCATTGAACGAGTATATCAAAAATAGGAGATTATCATTTGCCAATGTTGAATTAATTAACGGTGCAAAAGTAACAGACATTGCCTATAAATATGGCTATCAATCTATAGAAGGATTTTCAAGAGCCTTTCGGGAATGGTGTGGTTTTTTACCTTCAGAAGTAGCGAAAAACAAAATCCAAAAATCATTTCCAAAATTTACATTTTTTATCGATATAAGAGGAGGAATTTCTATGGAATTCAAAATAGAAAAAAAAGAAAAATTTAATATCGTTGGTGTATCGAAAAGAGTGCCCATTCAATTCGAGGGTGAAAATAATGCGATCATAGAGTTAGCAAAATCTATTACTGAACAACAAAGAAATGAAATGCATCAATTAGCTGATTTATATCCTCATCAAGTCTTGAATGTCTCTTATCAATTTGATGATGGTTTTTTAGAAGAAAAAGGCTGCTTAACACATATGATTGGTTTGGCAACTACTAAAGAAAATCTGTTCGATGATTTAGAACAAATTACGATTGAAGAAAGTTTTTGGGCGATTTTCCCTAATGAAGGACCATTTCCGGCTACCCTTCAAGAAACTTACGCAAAAATTTACTCTGAATGGCTGCCTTCTTTAGAATATGAAGTTGTGAATCTGCCCGGAATTTCCTTTACAAAGTATAATGGTACAACAACAGAAAATGTTTATAGCGAAATTTGGATGCCCGTAAAGAAAAAGGGCAGCGATAAACTTGGATGATTTTATCTAAAATAGGAATAATGGAAGTGCTATATTTTTCCTACCAGATGTAACACATGTCCTTAAGAAATTGAGATTGGTATAGTTTTTCACACGAACGAAAGGGAACTCTGCAAGATAGAGCTCCCTTTCGTTTTATACTTCCAAATAATGGGCGGAAGTGTACATTCTAATGACTGTGACTTACCATTGTCCGTTCACTATGATTTTCGAAAACTTATTCAAAAATCCCATTTACATCGACGGAGAACCCATCTAGGATTCTCGATTTAATCATTCCACCTTCTGTTTTAATATCATGCTGTTCGTACAAACCTTCCTCATTTAAAGAATATACAGTCACAGAATGGAGCATTGGATTTACAATCCAATATTCTTTTACCCCAACTTTCAGATAAAGATTTAGTTTTGTAATTAAGTCATGTGACTGATTAGAAGGGCTGAGGATTTCCACTATTAGAGTGGGCACGCCTATATAACGTGATTCTGTAAAACCGCTTTTATCACAGATGACACTGAGGTCCGGAATGACAACTTTAGCCTCTTCACTATTATCAGCTTTTAGTTCAATGTCAAATGGTGCATGAAATACTTCACAGGTCTTTCCAGTTAGATAATGGTCCAATTGAATGAGAAGTTTTCTAGATATCCGTTGATGGGCTGTTGATGGCGAAGGTGACATATAGACCATTCCATCAATATATTCTAACAAATCCTCAGATTTCTCCCGGATGATGAAATATTCTTGAACAGACATGGGGCTTTTTTGGTACAAATGATTCATTTCACCCTTCTCCTTACCCACAAGTTTCTTTTATTTTACCATTATTTTCTTGTGGTAACATCCCTATGTAAAAATCCAGCAATACAATAACATTTATTATTTTATTCCCTAATGAAGAAGTTCATGTTCACCAGGTGCCACAAACGGTCTATGTAGGAAGGTGTGTGGAAATTTTTTTTGCTTTTTTTGTATTACAAACCAAAACTAAGCACTCATACCCATAATAGCTCCAATAAAATATGGAATGATCCAAATCATCCAAACAACTAAACTTAGTTTATGAAAACGCATTTGAGCTTTTCTGTTGTTTGCAACGATTACAATTGATGCCAAAACAACATGAATTAACATCAATAAAATTGCTATCGCTCCGGTAATACCATGCAAATTGAATACAATCCCGCTTTCATTGATACTCATCAACGTTGTTCCAATCGTATTTTACCCACGCTACCTTTAACATTCAGTTACTTTCCAACTAATTCGGTAAAAATAAGTTCAAGCTTTCCATCCTGATTAGAAACTTCCACTACTTCATCCCCAAAAAGATAAGGTGTGTCATAGCGATCTTGCTTTTTAATCTTAGTGTAATGGTTATTTGCGGTTAGGACAGGAAAAACCACGTTCGTTTTCTTTAATAGATTTTGAGAAACCTCTATTTCCACCATCATGATTACCTGTTTTTCCGAGATAGCAAAAAATAGTTTGCCAATTTCCTTATTATTTTCATCGATAATTTTTACTTGTTGAAGGACAGAAATCAGACAGGTAACGAAGTCATTGATTTTCTCATTCGTTAATTCTATCAGCTGAAAACCTGCCATAATTTTATTAAGACCATTTCTAATTTCCTTAAAAGGAAAAACATCATGGATCCGTAAAGCTGCTTTTGTTTGACCAATACTGGCAAACTTCCTTCTGGTCTCGAATATGTAATCAGTTATTAAACCCTGATATTGCTCTCGCTTTGTAGCCATTTCCCCTAGCTCATGGATGGAGGGGATATCTTTGTAGTACTTTTTGATTAAAACTAAAAAAGCCAAAACATCCTTTTCATCAAAGGTGCTGTTATTTAATTTTCTACCGTAATAACTGATAAGTGATTTTTCTTTCATATCCATTTTAGAGTTGGCTCCTAGAAGAATTATTTAAATTATCTATTTTTATTAAAATTATTTCAATTTGGGTTATAAAAATATATTTTATGGAAATTTGATTGGTGTTTACAATTGGGTGGCGCTTGGCACTTTTTTAGTTGCTGACTTGGAATAGAAAATTGAATGAATAGCACTAACACAACTGCACATATTAAAGTCAGGGACTTGTAGCTCAATGCTTAGAGCAACTAGCAGTTACAGCGTAAACTGTTATGTATTTTGTGGGTTGGAATCCCATCAAGTCCCATTGTAAAAAGATAAGGAGCAGTTGCCTCGAGTAATGAGGTCACTGCTCTTTATCTGTTCTGATATTGCCCCTGCCAAGGAATTTCATTTTATCACATTTACGAGCTAACTTCCCCCTATTAGTTTAACTTAATCGTTCATTCGTTAATTGGATAAATTCCACTGCATCGCTTTCCATTAATTTTATCCCAGCCTCCCAAAAACTCGGTTACGTGAGGTCCACTCCTAAATGTTTCATGGCTAAATCTTCTACCTTCATCGAACCCGTGTCACGCAGTAAAGCAATATATTTCCCTTCGAATCCTTCTGGATTTTTAAGGGATTCAGCATAGATTCCTAAGCTGAATAAATAGCCAAATGAATATGGGAAATTGTAGAATGGTACGTCATCGATAAAGAAGTGTAATTTGCTGCACCAGAAGTGAGGATGGTAACTGGATAATCTATCATAATACGCTTCTCGTCTTACTATTAACCCAAAAAATCAAACTGTATTTTGATTACAAATGTGGCTTTTGGTTTTCAAAAATGG
>CAURFY010000285.1:0-4117 GCA_963524115.1 uncultured Bacillus sp. | reverse complement strand
AAAAATGGAAACCCTGACATTTGTAGGAGCTATTAAAGCACTAACTTTAATGGGAAGTAAAGTAAACGCCTGCAGTGCAGATTATACTGTTAAGAAAGGAGATACTCTTTATGGCCTTGCAAAAAAATATCAAGTCAGCATTAATCAGCTCAAGGATGTCAACAACTTAACTTCAGACAAACTATACATAAACCAGCAATTGTTAGTCCCTGACGAACACCTCTCTTCTTCACACTTGGAAGAAACGACGGGGCTTTATTACGTCAAAAAGGGCGACACTCTTTACAGCCTTTCAAAAAAATATCAGGTTAGCACAAATCTATTAATGGTGGCCAACAGTCTAACCTCAGATAAAATAAAAATCGGGCAGAAATTACTAGTACCTTACGATAGCGAGACGAGCTCTCCTGAAGAACTGGCTGGCAATTATTTTGTCAAAAAAGGAGATACTCTTTCTTCCTTGGCAAAGAAATATCATACTAATATAAATGAATTGAAAAGGGTTAACAACCTTCGAACTAATACCCTTTATGTTGGTCAAAAAATTTCAGTCCCTTCTGAATTCCATTCTCTTGAGGACGAATTATATGCGGTTGTTCCGGGTGATTCACTAAGAGGAATCGCAAATCGATTTGGTGTAACAGTGGAAGAACTAAAAAAAGAAAACACTCTTCACCAAGACATAGTCCTAATTGGACAAAAACTACACATTCCAGGAATAGCTTATTACTTTGAAGCTACAGTTGTTGGTGCTGCTGATTCCTTTTCAGTAGAATTTGAGAAAAATGGGGAACCACTCGTATTAACTGTCCCCTACGGTTCTGCCTCTGACTATCAGAAAAAATCGGGACAAAAAGGAACTATCATATACAAAAATGGTGCTCTTATTTCATTTTTATAAAAAAAATCTCATAAAAAATAAGCTGACCAGCGTTGGTCAGCTTTTTTGATTAGGGAGTAAAACCTTAACATTTAACATTCGTATTGCAATTTATAAAATGAAAGGGAGGTTTTTAGAAATTTTAAACTTGGATGCCTAGGGCTTTTCGGAATGGAATTTTCCTTACTGCTCTAAGCAAGTTGAAAATCGAGGTTCCTTTAAGTTTTCGATTTTCAGGTTTTGGGTTTTTCCGAACCCGTTATATCAAATGAATTTTTACTTTGTGATAAATTGACGGATAATAGTCGTTAATTTTTGCTTTTTGATTAACAACCTGTTGTCTTCTTGACTTTATAATAATAATTACGTATGTAGATTTTATGAGGAAATTATGTGGAAGTTATGAAGATTAATTTTTATAAAAACACTAATGATAAGATATAGATCATAAGGGAGAGATCAACATGGAAAACACCATCTTACTAGTCGATGATGAGAGAATGATTGTTGAAGTTCTTGAGGCTTACTTACTTAAAGAAGGATACAAAGTTTTTACTTCAGATAATGGGGTTGACGCGTTAAGAAAGGTCGATTCAGTTAAGCCAGACTTAATCGTTCTTGATTTAATGCTTCCTGACCTTTCAGGCGAGGAAATTTGTCGTCTGATAAGAAAAGAATCAGATGTTCCAATCCTAATGCTTACTGCTAAATCAGGTGAGGAGGAAAGGATCAACGGAATTGTCATTGGTGCCGACGATTATGTCACCAAACCGTTCAGTCCAAAAGAGGTTGTCGTTAGAATTCAAGCCATTTTAAGAAGAGCTAATAAACAGCAACCACAACATACCCAAGCCGAAGAAAACATCCTATCCTTTAATCATCGGGAGCTTGTCCTTGATCTCACCAAAAAGGAAATTCTTTTTCGTGATGAAAGTATCAATGTTACCCCAATTGAATATAATCTACTATCCAATATGGCAAAATACCCAGGACGCGTATACAGCAGAATGGATTTACTTGAAAAAATCCAAGAAGACGGAATATCTTATGAAGGTTATGAACGCAGTATTGATACCCATATTAAAAACCTTCGAAAAAAAGTTGAATTGGACCCACGTGAGCCGAAATATATCCTGACTGTATTCGGAATGGGTTACAAATTTGGAGGAGTGCAGGATGCTAAAAACGCTTCGCTCTAAAATTCTCTTTTACTTTCTATTAGTTTCTTTGTCAGGAATATTAATCGTTAGTTTTAGTATACAGTGGGGATTTGAAGCTAGCTTTAATCATTATATAAATCAAAATCGTGCGGAGAGTACTAACCAGCTTGTTAAAGCATTAAAGCTAGAATATAAAGAAAATGGGGCGTTTACTGGCGAACGAGTAACCCAACTCCTTTATCAACAAGCTACGACGGACAGTCTTTACTATAAAATTTATTCACCCGACGAAATCCTTTTGATTGATTCTACTTCTATTAGTACAGACGGGATTCCCACTGAAAGCGATGGGAGGACAAATCCCTATCAAGAAGATAATTGGCAAACATCTATGGAGCTAATTAAATTGAATGGAAAAACAATCGGCATTTTGAAGGTATATTATCCAAAAGGATTTATTGATAGTGAATCGGTCTTTCTACAAACCATAAAGAAATATCTCATGATCGCAGTTGCACTAACGATTTTTTTAGCACTCATATTTAGTATGCTTTTTTCGAAACGGCTTACGTCAGGAATGAAGAGTTTATCAGCAGCAGTTGAAGAACTAACCATGCATAAAAAAAATGTTAGAGTCCCACTCGACAATCTATCTGAAGAAATGAAGCAGCTTGGAATTGCTTTTAATGAACTTGCCATTTCACTGGAAAAAGAAGAACGATTACGAAAAGAATTCACCGGGGATCTTGCCCATGAATTGCGTACACCACTTGCCACACTGAGGAGCCAAATCGAAGCTTTCCAGGATGGCATTTGGGAGCCCACTCCTGCTCGTCTTCAACAAAGTCATAGCGAATTAATGCGCTTGGTTCGCCTTGTCAATGAGCTTGAAAAATTGTTAGCAGCAGAGAATCCCCAAATTAAACTTAATAAGACGGTACTTGAAGCGGATAAGCTTCTATTATCAATTCAAAACTTGCAAATCCCTATTTTTAAGCAAAAGGGCGTCAAGCTTAATATTATCCCACCTCAAGAATCTATTAAATTTAGAGGTGATATTGACAAGGTGACACAGATTCTAACAAACGTCGTGAACAATGCCTTAAAGTACACACCTGAAGGGGGATCTGTAACCATATCTGCTGTCCGTGAAAATGGGATGGGTGGATTCGAAATTAAGGATGAGGGAATAGGAATGGCAGCAGAGGATCTCCCGCATATTTTTGAACGGTTTTACCGGGGGGATAAATCACGTGCAAGAAAAACCGGAGGCGTCGGCGTTGGCCTTTCCATTGTTAAAGCTCTCGTGGAAGCCCATAAAGGCGTTATTAATGTCGAAAGTGAACTTGATGTAGGAACAACCTTTACGATTTTATTCCCACTGTGTTAATTACCGAATTCAATGCCTTTTTTCGTAAAATTAAAGCTGATCATGTTGGAATTAATGGGTTGGGTTTTTGAGGTCAGCCAAGTAAATAATAAACCAATTAGCAGCCCAATCATTTGAATTGGACTGCTAATTTTTGTTGATTTTACTGGTCTTAGGGGTGAAAATTAGTTGTATTAGCATATGGAATTCGCAACTGATTTAGAAAATGACAGCAGCTATTGTCACCTCACGAATTCAAATTTCAATAATGGTCGCGCATATATCCCGAAAGTCGAGCGCAATACCTCGAAGTTCGGCCGAAATCCCCCGAAAACCAGCCAAAACACCTCAAATTTCGGCAAAAACACTTCGAAGTTCGCCCAAAACACCTCGAAATTCATGCATATTTCCAATATTAAAGTGACTATATTTCACTAAAAAAACAGAACCCGCTATGTTGAATTTGACCAACTTTTTCGTTGTTTTAATTTTGATAATGTGGTTGAAACCGATAATAATCCTGGGATTGAAATGCCCTAAACCCGCATGATTCATATAGCCCTAAGGCATGAGCATTCTTGGCCTCCACCTCAAGAAAAATCGGCAGCCCTTGTTTATTTTCATTCATAACCACCTTTGATAAAACCTTTTTCCCAATTCCTCTTCAAAGGAATTGAGGAGAAACAAAAAATCCGTAAGTCAACGATT
>CAURFY010000284.1:0-4140 GCA_963524115.1 uncultured Bacillus sp. | reverse complement strand
GGACAAGCGGGTTACACCTATAGTTGTTTCGGAGGACTTCGCTAATTGCTCAATCCTAGATATGATCCTTTGAACATTAATTTTTTCCACAAAAGATCCCCCCGATAAAAGTGGATATTTTAATCACAATGAAATACACACTGACCATTAACATAGGTATTAAGGATTTTTCTACGAAATTTCTTGCCAATATAGGGACTATGGGGATGTTTATAGAACAAATCCTCTTTTTTTAATATAAAAGATTGCCTAAGGTCAATGGTGGTGATATCGGCATCACTCCCCACACGCAGGCTTCCCTTGGTTGGATATAAATTAAACCGTTTTGCTGGACCGCTTGAAGTTAGCCTAACAATTGTTTCTAATGGTAGCCTTCTTTTCCAATATCCTTCTTCTAATAATATATTTAGCATAGATTGTGAACCTGAAATCCCGCCCCAAGCTTGAAAGATGTTTCCACTCTTCATCTCGATTGGGGATGGAGAATGATCAGAACCAATTATATCGATTTCACCCTTTTGAAGAGATTTCCACAAGAGTTCAACCTCCTGCTTATCTCTTAAGGGTGGGGCACATTTAGCAATTGCTCCAAACTCATCCATATTTTCAAAAGATAAAGCTAGATAGTGAGGACATGTTTCTACTGAAATATCGACCCCCTCCAATTTGGCCTGTTGAATTCTTTCAACAACCCGACTGCTACTAGCATGGACAATATGGAGCTTACACCCAGTCATTTTTGCCATGGTGATAACCTTTTGGACTGCCTCTATTTCTGAGGCAACTGGCCTAGACTCTGAATAATCCTTACCACTATATCGGCATTCCTCGATTATTTTCTGAGTTAAAGGCAGATTAATATGATCACTTTCTGCATGAACAGCCAAAATCATATTTAATTTTGAAATTTTCTCCATACCTTGTTTCAAAGTCAACTCATCCGAAGAATGAAAGTCGTCGATTCCACTCCCTGACATAAAGGCTTTAAAACCAATCGCTCCACAGTCTTTTAAATACTCAAGTTGATCTAAATTTTCCGGAACCAAACCACCCCAGAGCCGGAAGTTTACTAGAGATAACTGATCTGCTAACTGTTTTTTTGCAAAATAGTAATCAGGATTAATAGTAGGTGGGGAACTATTTAAGGGCATATCAAAATAGGTTGTAACTCCACCTGCAGCTAAACTCCTACTTCCAGAACTAATCCCCTCCCACTCAGTCCGTCCAGGCTCATTTAAATGGACATGGGTATCAATTAATCCTGGAATGATGTGCAGGCCCAAGGCATCATATTGTTGCTTGGCCTTTGTTACAGGGATTTCAGCTGATACCTCAACAATTTTGCCTTGAAAAATCGCAAGATCTGCTTTAGCAATCTCGCTTTCAGATACGATCAAACCATTTTTGATGACTAAATCATATTCATCCATATCATTCACCCTCTTCCAATCGTGCAAATTTCCCCCCACCGAGGAATTGGGTCATTGAAATGAGTTAACTACCGCGATAAGTTTGATATCCCCAGGGTGAAATAAGCAACGGGATATGGTAATGCTTTGTCTCATTACTTAAAGCAAACCGAATAGGAACAACATTAAAGAATATTGGATCAGCAAGATTGGTACCACGCGATTGATAATACTTTCCAATAAAAAAAGCCAATTCATATTCACCTGTAATTATTTCATTTAGGAAGCCTGTTTCGATTCGACCCTGCTTATTAGTTAGTGCGGTTCCTAACAATTGTTTCGTTGCATTCAACTCTGGAATTTGCCACAATTCAACCTTTAAATCTGCAGCTGGAATACCGTTGGTTAAATCTAAAACATGGGTGGTTAAACCATATCTCATCGTTTACCTTCCTTTTGGGCAGAGGACCATTTTTCTTTTTCCAAATCCTGTTTGGTAACTGAAAAACCTTGAAAACCATATGGAGGTCGTGGCTCGGTATAAACCTTTCCTAATGAATGGGGAATCTCTTCAACAACCGTTTCCCAAGTACGGTTTTGGGATTCAAACAACACTTCCGAAAGCTGAGGAAAACGTTCTATAACCCGTAAACCAATCTGGTAAATTAATTGCTGAATAGATTTGGTGTCAAGTTCATGAAAAACTGTGGTTGCTATATCTGTCACTTGTTCTGCTAACACATACTTTTCCAGATTTTCGCCAAAGCCGTCTTCCTCCTGGTTATATCTCCAGCTTATATTGAGGTGGATAAAAAGAGGCCGATTGTCATCTTCAGGAAGGGAGGTATATTCATCGCGAACAAACCCCACAAAAGAATTTCCACTAATTTTAATTAATTGGAGATCCTTTACGCCGCTAGTATGGTCAATCCTCTTGATTGAATCGCCACAGCGGATGATTTCGACCGTGGAAAAAGATTTTTCATTTCGTGATTTTTTGAAAACCAATTTACTTTTTTGTAGTTGGTGTTTTGTAAGACAATTTGTTGAGAGAAACGGGATTTCCTCACCTGTTATTTTGACAGTCTCCATTTGGGGATAGGTTAGCAAAAATTGTTGGGCAACTTCATTTAAAAAGCCATCAATCGTTGATCCATCGTATGAAGAAAGCCTTCTTTGAATTAAGTTTTTCATGGAATCAGTCGCAACCACTAATCCATTATCACCCTCGGTAAAAGAAGACAGAAATTGTTTTCCTCCAATAGCAACCATGATATTAAGGCCAAAGATTACATTTTCTCTCCCTATAACCGCCGATTCTGGTATCGATTTAACCCCTTTTAGTGGTGTTGCATATGTTCTGTAGGTAAACACATCCCCTTTACCATAAAACATTACCCGATCTGAAGATGGACTTTCCATACCCGTTCCTCCCCCTTCATTCATCACTAAATCTCTCAATCTAAATAAAGTAATTTTATTAATTTCTGTTAAGGCAGTTTGGAACTCAATCTGATAAGGGTTGTTTAGGCGATTAATCATGGATGAATAAATCGAGGTTTTATTGTGACCGCGAATGGCTAGAATAAATGGGAATCCAAACTTTTTTAAGTATCTTTGGTTAATTTTTACGAAACGATCAAATTCCGTTACTGATAGCTGGTGAAGGCCTGCCTGACTTTGTTCTTGTTGAGAGATTGGATTGATTTTTATACGTGTACCAAGGTCTGGGTGTGTGCGGATTAAATCTAATTGCTGCTGTTTTGGAGCTAGTTTTACCATTTCCGTCATTACTTTATGAAGGGATTCGATTGAGCTAAACGGTCTAAATCCCCAAGATTTCTCAGATATCCACGTGGTATTTTCATAAACCCAACCTACTTTATCAATAAATTCAGTTCTACTCATTGAATTCAATTCTGTGATGGTGATCATTTGCCCCCTCCAAATTCATAAATTGCTATGATTCACTACTAGCCACCCCTTCAACCGCCCGAATAATACCTCCATACCCCGTACATCTGCATAGGTTACCGGAAAGTGCCACTTCGATTTCTTCTCGGGTTGGTTTGGGATTTTCTTCAAGTAAAGCTTTGATCGCCATGATCATTCCTGGGGTACAATCCCCGCATTGCAAAGCTCCTTCCTGAATAAACACTTCTTGAATTGGATGTAAATCCTGCCCTGCTATGCTTTCAATCGTTTCAATTTCTGCATGATTGGCTTGGTAGGCCATAATTAAACAGGAGTTGACTAACTTACCATTCATTAAGACTGAACAACACCCGCATCGCCCTATTCCACACGAAAGTTTCGTCCCAGTTAAATTCAATTCATTTCTAATCATATCCACTAAACGATAGGTGGGAGGAACATCGAGATTTCTTTTTTGCCCGTTAATAGTAAAGGAAAATGGCATCATTGGTATTGGTTTACACTTTAGTTTATTAGGAAAAAGTTTCTCAACTGACACGGACCCCAACTCCTTTTACGTTTACGATTACCTATGAAGAAAAAATAGTATTAAGATTCTGCTGTTGAACAGCCATTAGTATCTCTTCGTAAGATATTGGTAACCTATTAGCCTGATAGGTAGTTGCGTTTTGGATTGCAGCTGTTATGGCTGGGGCAACGGCTACCGTTCCGATTTCCCCAACTCCTCTTGGCCCAAAATGGTCACTTTCGAGTAAAGCTTCGATTGCTTCAACGGATGTTGAGGAAGGCACATCAC
>CAURFY010000283.1:0-4143 GCA_963524115.1 uncultured Bacillus sp. | reverse complement strand
TTCTCCTGTCCTTTTTCGGCTAATAAGGGAAGACTACTTCCAAGCTGATGTCTTTCTGTGTCTAGTAGTAATGGGTTTTCGTATGAATCACCAGGGAATTTTTGGTTATCCATACCAAGTATAAATACTTCAGAACGGCTTTGGTAAATTCCGCTTTTGTACGAAACAACATGAAGATGCCCAGGCTTAGGCCTAGATTTATTAATTCTTATTGTCAACAGAAGATCCTTTACTTTTGCAAATGCATCGTAGTTTTTCATGAACTCTTCTGAATAAGGAAGAATCCTTCCTATCTCTTCTAATAAAGCTATATTAGCTATATGATCTTGTATAGAATTCGGGTTTGAAAAATTTTTCAGAAAATATTCTATCCCAGTTAACAAAGTCTGAAGATGGATTTCAGGCTCCAGATTAGGTAAATGGTTAAACATTCGTTTAATTGATAGCCTAAGCTGACTAAATTCTTGGATTCCTTTATGTATTGTTTCAAGGAGAATTGGTTCGGAAGTTTGGTCCATTTTTTTATTAAGATAATCAATTTCTGCTTGGAGTCCTGTTAAATAACGCTCCTTACTCCAACCAATTCCCATGTCACGAAGGCTTTTTGTAATTTTTGTTTTTGACGGAACATCTTCTTGGAGTTGGATCACATTTTCATTTATTAAGTTAAGAAAGGTTCCTACACTATAGTTGGATTGAATCCAATCTAGGATGCCCATTACAAGGCGACCTGGTCGAGTAAATGTAATAGGTATACCCTCTCCAAAGGTTATTGGGATCTGTAATTTTTCCGAAAAATGATAAAACAAAGTTACATAAGGATCCTGATTACAATAAAAAACAACCGCTTCATCCAATGACAAAGTTTTTTCCTTTATTTGGACAAACACATTTTTCACTTCATCTTCGCAAGTTTTAGCAACACTCACTGACAGATTAGCCCTTTGTCGAACATCTTCGGGTTGATAAAGGTAACTGAAGGGTGTAGATCCTTCCCATGCGATGGAACGCAAATTTGAGCGCTCGGGAATCTTGATTCCGTAGACATGTTCAAGAGGAAGTTTTAAAACGGATTCATTCAACCTTGCCATTAAAAATTGCTCCTCAAGGCCAGACAAGTTTAAATTTGATTGTAAAATAAAAATAGTGTCCGAGTTTTTTAGATGAGATTGGAGTGCTTTTTGATAAACTGAAGCATCATCCATTAAAGCCATGGCACTTAAAATTTCCTCGAAGCTAGAAAGGATCCTTACCATATCCTCACCTTTTTTACGGGAAAGAAATTTTTGGGGATTTAAATTATTACTAGTGCACCCGGCCAAACGAAGATCTTGAATGGTTTGAAAAATAGCTTGGCTAAATGAAGGCGTGATCTCTAATCCATTAAAATACTGGAGTTGATTGGCTTCTTTTAACTTTTTCAGAAGTAGGTAGGTAAAGTGGGCACCGACAGTATGCTCTAAATAATGGCAAGGTTCAGATGAAATGAATTCTACTATATTAACTGCAAGATCTCTTACTGTCTTATATGTGAGGTTGATTGATTGGTGATTGTTTTTAAGATAAGCTTCTATAATATCTTCCCCAATTGAATGTGAATCGACAATCATGATTTTTTCTTGAAGCGGAAAGGTATGACAGATCTTTTGTAATTCGGAACACAGATTCTTCATATTATAAATCCCCCCTCATAGCGTTACGCTTCCATTATCCCATTTTTTCCCATAGGCTACAATCTTTCAATTGACAAATTGCTTTTGTAATTTGGCTATATTGTGTTATAAATTTATAAAGGAGCAAATATTCATCCATCCTAGAAATATACATAATAATCATTAGTTGATGGATTAGTTGTTTTTACCACAACTTTTCTAAATTGAAATGGACTGGCCAAGAGGAGAATATGATGCTAATAGTTATTTGGATATTGGGGATATTTTTTGTACTGAATTTATTGTTATCGGGTATCGTCGTTTTCTTAGAACGGAGAAACATTAGTGCAACATGGGCGTGGTTACTCGTACTTATTTTTATTCCCGTGTTAGGATTTGTTTTATATATGGTATTTGGGCAAAATTTAAGTAGACGGAGAATCTTTAATTGGGATAAACAAGAGCATACCTATTTACAAAGAGCCGTTTTTTCCCAAATGAAATTAATTGAGGAAAATCGTTCTCAATTTAACAACCCTCTTATTCATACATATAAAGACCTAATTTACCTAAATTTAAACAACGATGAGGCACTTTTTACTCAAAATAACTCTCTTTCAATCTTTACGGATGGACATAAAAAATTTGATGCCTTATTAAATGATATCAAACAAGCAAAAGAGCATATTCATTTAGTCTATTACATTATTCGTGATGATGATTTAGGGAGAAAACTAGCCGATATATTAGCTGAAAAGGCACAAGAAGGTGTAGAAGTCCGGGTTCTATTTGATGACAGTGGCTCAAAGAACTTATCGAAAAGGTTTAAAAAGCAAATCGAACAAGCAGGTGGATCTATTGTTGCTTTTTTCCCTGGGAAAATCCCATTAATTAATTTAAGGATTAATTATCGGAATCATCGCAAGCTAGCGATGATTGATAGTAAAATTGGCTACATAGGAGGTTTCAATATTGGCAATGAATATTTAGGTTTGAATCCTAAATTTGGATACTGGCGTGATACTCATTTGCGGATTCAAGGGGAAGCGGTTAATAATCTCCAGTCCCGGTTTATGCTAGATTGGAACCAAGCATCGAAAGTGAAAATATCGTTTAAAGATTATTATAATCCGACTCAAGTTAAATATGGTGAGGTAGGCATACAGGTTGTATCTAGTGGTCCAGATTCAGAGTGGGAACAGATAAAACATAGCTACATCAAAATGATTCTTTCTGCTAAAAAATATGTATGTATCCAAACCCCTTATTTGATTCCTGATGACAGTTTATTGGATGCCTTAAAAATCGCTTCTCTTTCAGGTGTTGATGTGCAAATCATGATTCCTAATAAGCCTGATCACCCGTTTGTTTACTGGGCTACCTATTCAAATGCCGGCCAACTATTAAAAGCAGGTGTAAAAATCCTTACCTATGAAAATGGATTCCTCCATGCCAAGATGATTGTCATTGATGACCAAATCGCTTCCGTTGGGACTGCTAATATTGATGTTCGCAGTTTCCGATTAAATTTTGAAGTGAATGCTTTTATATACCACGCTGACACCGTTAAAAAATTAGCCCAAATATTCAACGATGATAAACTGCTATCTTTAGAATTAACGACTAATAAATATCAAAGTAGATCGATTGTAATTCGTGTAAAAGAGTCCATCTCACGTCTATTATCACCCATATTATAAATATTAAAAAGGCTGCTAAACATTATGTTTAGCAGCCTTTTTAATATTAACTTGGATCAACTTCATCCCAGGAAAACCTTGTAACGCTTGTATATTCACCCTCTTTTATCTCTTCCTCTGTCGCTTTTTGTTCAAGCTCTTCGTTATCGTTCATTCCTGGGGCTATAGTGGGCTCGTTATTTTTCTTCTTCATTTCACCTGCTCCTCCAACTGAATAATTACTGATAATCGAAATCTGATAATTTATCCATATGGCTAGCAACCATTGCAATAATGGTACTTGCCTCTTCTTTACTAAAAATGAAATTGGACTCATCCTTGATTAATTCTTCATCCTCGGTCCAAATCCGGTTAATTCTCCGCAAAACCCCATCCCCTGTTTCAGTTATGATTCCAAATTGATATGTAACCTCAACCTCATCTTCTTGAACAAACGCAGTAACCTCCGGGGTCTCCCACTCGACATCAATTTCTTCAAATATGTCGGAGTAATCTTCACTGGCCTCTTCTATTTCATATTCATCATCAAATTGATCTTTATAATCAATATCCTCATCCTCTTCATCATCGTCATTAATATAATCATGGAGGCTCTCATGTACAGCGTCAATAATATCCTCAATGTCATACAAAACGATTCTCGATGTGAGTCCTAAATCCGGATCAAACGATTCAAAGAAGAAATCCTCATGTGCTGGATCGTAGGAGATTGTCGAAAAATAGATTCTTTCCTCTTCTTCTGTTTCCACAAAAAATTCAATTCGAGGAAATTTTGCTCCTCTCTCCACACT
>CAURFY010000282.1:0-4144 GCA_963524115.1 uncultured Bacillus sp. | reverse complement strand
CCTTCATCTGCACGTATACTTACATTAGGAGCTACATAAACATTACGCTTTATGGTGACATCGCCAATGACACTGGAAAATGGACTAATAAAGGCTGTATTATCAATTTGAGGATAATGTGGAACGGGATTAAATGTAGTAAGCGGATTGGGGCTAATAAATGGTTTAAAGCAGCAATTAGAATGGTTAGATTTAGATGACTTTGATCTATCTCCCAATTAAACACCTCCTTTCCAATCTATTGACCTAGAATTATAGTATGTAAACAGACTGCGTTTGGAATGGACAATCCTTAAGAAATATGAATAAAGCAGCGTTCCCTATACAGGAACAGAACTACACCACCAAGGACAGATTAATTTGTCATGCCCTTTGTATCTATTTTTGCAATAAAAAAATGGCTCAATTCACTATACTGAGCCATTTTTGTGTTTGAACTATTTCATTTGGATGCTACTCTATTAACTTGCACGTGTATCTGGTGTGAAGCTAGGAATGTTACCAGAATTCTTTTTATCCATAGGTTTCGATTTCCCACTTCCCGGTGCCTTTACCATCATGGCGATGATGACAGAAACAATGCTTAATACAGCAATAAGCTTAAAGGTTGGGATAAATCCACCTAGAGCTGAAGCAATAAACGAACCTGAGATGGCACCAATACCGAAGCCTTGATAAATGATTCCGTAGTTTTTACTTTGATTTTTCAAACCAAAGAAATCGGCTACGATGGCTGGAAATACCGTAATATTTCCACCAAAACAAAACGCAATTGCGGCCACACTTCCAAAGAACAGTCCATAGTTCAGTTGGACAAAACTTAAAACTGTAACGGCTACAGTCGTAACAAGTAACGCACCCGCTACCACTCGTAATCTTCCAACCTTATCCGATAATGCTCCAAGAATGATACGACCGCTTGTATTAAAAATCGCCACTAATGCCACCGCATTACTTGCCGTTGCAATATCGAGCCCCGCCATTTTAACACCGATGTCCTTAACAATTCCGATTAGGAATAATCCGCTTAAACATGTTGTGAAGAAAATGATAAATAAGAGATAAGCTTCCTTCGTTTTCAGCATTTCTTTCACTGTATAATCTTTTTGAAGTCTACCATTTTGAATGTTCAGCCCATGACCTATTTTTGCTTCCCGAACTAGAAATGAACCACCAACGACCATGATCATGACGATTAATCCCCAATAAAAGAATGCTTGGGTAACTCCTACTGATTGGATAAGTGACCCGTTAATGAACTTGAATATCAAACTACCTGTACCGTATGCTCCAACAGAAATACCTGATATCAGACCTTTTCTTTCCGGGAACCATTTAATTAAATTAGATAATGAAGTGATATAGGCAGTACCATCGGCGGCACCAACAATGGCACCGACTAAAATATAAAGCATCCACAAGGACGATACTTGGGAACTAATCATTAATCCGGCTCCAAGTACAATGCCAGCACAAGTAAGTAGGCGGCGAATCCCCCATTTATCTTGTAGCTTTCCGGCTAACAATGTGGATAAAGCCAAGGCTAAGCTGGTAATTGAAAAAGTCAATGCAACTGAATTTAGCTGCCAGCCAAAGTGGTCTACTAATGGCTGATTGAAAAGACTCCAAGTATAGATAGTACCTAATCCCATTTGTACAATAATCGTTCCTACTACGATTAACCATCGTCGATCCATGCTTGATTTCATGATGTTCTCCTCTTTTCTTCAACAATAGTAATGATCTTTTTATAACTAGAAATAATTAATTATCCTGTTCACGTGATCATCATACCACCAAAAAAAAAGAAGAAATCATTATGAGAATGAGATGCATATTATTCGGAATGAATGGAGATTATAGCTGCATAATTTGTCGAAACTCTTTAACTTTACTTCTGCTTACAGGAATTTCAGCATCTAAATTTTTAAGACGTAGGATGTAGGTTTGATTAAACCAAGGGACAATTTCACGGATTTTCGTTAAGTTAACCGTAAAAGAGCGATGACAGCGATAGAACATGTCTTCCGGCAAAAGTTCATGAAATTCCGATATACTCATGTGCATCGTATACTCCTCATGCTGTGTATAAACCAATGTCACCTTTTCACTTGCTTCAGCATAATAAATGTCATTTACATCTGTTACGATAATTTTTTCATTCTTTTTTAAATTGATTCGGTTTGAAGCCTTTGCATGGACCTCCACTTCCTGTCCTCGAGGATGATGGCTTTTTTCTTGAATTATCGTTTCAGTCTGATCTCGTTTATATGCAATTTCAAGCCTGCTTAACATTGCTGCTATCCGCTTTTCATCATATGGCTTGAGAACATAATCAAAGGCCTCAAGCTCAAATGCTTGAGCCGCATGCTCTTTATATGCAGTGGTAAAAACAATATACGGTCTTTTGGTAAATTTGCTAATGGTACTAGCCAGCAACATTCCATTAAGCGATGGAATATTTATATCCAAAAAAATCACATCTGTTTCTTGCTCTTGCAAAAATTTCAACACATCCAAACCATCTTCAAAGAAATGAGTCACTTCAATTTCGCTATAGGCTTTGATTAAATACTCTAACTCTTCTCGAGCTGGAATTTCATCTTCCACAATGATCGCTTTCATATTTTCTCCTTTACAATATCAAAGAAAACTTCTGTTCCTTTAGATAAACGGTGAATCACTAAACCATTTCCATAGATCAGCTTCACACGCTGATGAACGTTATACAAGCCAATTTTGTTAGCGGGTACACTATCATGTTGCAAATGGTAGATGACCTCTTCACTGATCCCTGCACCTGTATCCTTGACATTGATTCTTACTTTTTCACGCAAATTCTTGACTGAAATGGTAACAACACCGGGACCTTTATTCTTTAAGATGCCATGGACAATAGCATTCTCCACTATCGGTTGAATGAGGAGGCTAGGTATAAATACATTCACATCATCAAGATCATATTCTACCGTCAGACGGTTGCCAAAACGGGCCTTTTCAATTTCTACATAATCGCGGACTTGCTCCAATTCTTTATTTATGTCAATCAACTGATCACTTACTTCTAAATTGTAACGCATATATCCAGATAAATTGATAATCAACTCGCGAGCCTTGTCTGGATTCCTCCTAGTCGTTGCGGCAATCGCATTGAGGGCATTAAACAAAAAGTGCGGATTAATCTTTGTTTGCAGCGCCTTCAATTCTGCCCGATTCGCTGCTTCCTTTATCTGTTCAATACGAGAAACCTCCATCAGGGTAGAAATAATCTGTGATAGTCCTATGGCCATCGTTTGAAGCGAGTAAGTCATCTTATTTGCTTTTCGATAGTAAATTTTAAGTGTGCCTGTCAACTCTCCATGTTCCTCAAAAGGCACAATCAGCAATGAGTGAATTTGGGGTGTATGGTGGTCCGCAATTTGATTTCGAATAACGAACTTCCCAGTTCGAATCGCTTCCTTTGTCAAATCGCTAATGATCTCCTGACCGAACTTATATCGTTCTTCCCCAAAACCAACATAGGCGAGGACATTATGAATATCCGTAATAGCCACTGCGTCGGCCTTAATATCATTTTTTATAATACTGCAAATCTTCCTTAATGATTCAGAATTGATCGAGCGAAAATAAGGCAGAGTCTTATTCGCGATATCCAAAGCTAACTTGGCGTGGATAGCAGCAATCACTTCCTTTTCCCCCTCAACACTATTGACCAGTAAGACAATCAAACCAATGTTAACCTGTCCAACAATCATAGGAAACGCAATCTTGGAAACGATATCCAAACCAAGTGAAAATGGTTCTGACATGGTAAGAATCAACACCATGGTCAATACTTCACAAAACATCCCAGCAATGATCCCATATATCCAACGTAGCGACCTTTTTACTTTACGATTAATATAACCTGAAACAATACCCGCTATAATACTTGTAATTAAACAAGGGATGGAAGTAACTCCTCCAATATCAATCAAATAGCGATGGATGCCGGAGACAACGCCTGAAATAATCCCTACCCAAGGGCCAAACAAAATACCACCCGAAACAACGGCGATAATCCTGATATTCACCAATGAACCTTCAACATTAATCCCAGAATAGGTTCCAAAAATAGCAAATAAACAAAACATCAGTGTAATAA
>CAURFY010000281.1:0-4166 GCA_963524115.1 uncultured Bacillus sp. | reverse complement strand
GTTTATGGGTTTATGCTCGACTTTTTGGGGTTTATGCTCGACTTTTTGGGGTTTATGCTCGACTTTTCAGGGTTTATGATCGACTTTCAAAATTTATGCTCGACTTTCGGATTATATGATCAACTTTCGGGATATATGCTCAACTTTCGGGATATATGCTCGACTTTCAGGATTTAAGCTCGACTTTCGGGCGGGATCCTTGCTCCATCATGATTAATGAAAATATCTATAATACCTACTTTTAATAAAAAATACCGGACCCAGCCACAATAGCACTGGGTCCAGCATTTCTTATTTAACTCTTTGGTAACACAGCTGAATAGGTCTTCCAGCCACCATCGAGATTTTTAACCTTGAAGCCGTACGCCATCAGAATTCTCGCTGCTAGATATCCTCTTAGACCGACTTGGCAAGAAACGTAAATGGTTTGGTCTTTTGGTAGCTCATCCAAACGGTCGCGGAGCTGATCGAGTGGGATGTTATCGGAACCGAAAATATAGCCGTTTTCGCGTTCGCCCGACTCGCGGACATCGATTAATAGACCGCCTGCAGCAATGATTTCATCAATTTCGTGCCATTGCACGGTTTCAATGCCATCGTCGATAATATTCGCGGCCACATAGCCAGCCATATTGACTGGATCCTTTGCAGAGGAAAACGGTGGTGCATAGGCTAGTTCGATTTCTGTTAAATCGTGAACCGTCAAATTACCTTTGATTGCGGTCGAAATGACATCAATTCGTTTATCTGCACCGTTTGCACCAACTGCTTGAGCCCCGTAAATTTTGCCGTTGTTGCGGTCAAAGATTAACTTGAGGGCAATTGGGCTTGCACCAGGATAGTAACCTGCGTGTGACGCTGGGTGTGTGTGAACAACTTCATAATCGATGCCCAGTCTTTTTAAAGTTTTTTCATTATTACCAGTTGCGGCTACAGCCAGGTCAAATACTTTGGCAATCGCCGTCCCCAAGGTCCCAGGATATTTTTCGCTTCTTCCGCAAATGTTGTTGGCGACGATGCGACCTTGACGATTGGCTGGTCCAGCAAGTGGGATCATTGCCGGTTTTCCATTTATATAATCCACCACTTCGATGGCGTCACCGATAGCATAAATATTTTCATCGCTAGTTAGCAGATATTCGTTTACTTTAATCCCACCGCGCTCGCCTACTTCCAAACCGGCATCAATCGCCAGTTGGTTTTCAGGTCTTACCCCGATAGCTAATATAATCATTTCTGTTTCAATTCTTTTTCCACTTGATAAAAGTAAAGCCTTTCCGCAGTCCTCAATGGCTTGAACGCCATCTTCGAGGATCAATTCGACTCCTTTATCTTGAAGATGCTGATGAACGATGGCTGCCATTTCAAAATCAATTGGTGCCATTACCTGGTTGGCCATTTCGACAATTGTTACTTTTACGCCCCGCTCAACTAGGTTTTCAGCCATTTCTAATCCGATGAACCCACCGCCAACAACCACTGCATGACTTGGTTTTTCGTGATCGACTCGGTGCTTAATTTCGTCTGTATCAGGAATATTTCTTAATGTAAAGATATTTCCGGCCTCTGACAAACCGGGGAAGTTTGGAACGATTGGTCTTGCTCCTGGTGATAAAAGTAAAACATCATAGCTTTCTTCATAGGTTTCGCCTGTCATGACATGTTTTGCAGTAACGGTTTTTTTATCACGGTTGACGGTAACCACTTCGGTTAAATTGCGAATGTCCAATTTAAATCTGCGGCTCATCCCTTCGACTGTTTGAACCAACAGTTTTTCCCGCTTTGAAATAACTTCACCGATATAATAAGGAAGTCCACAGTTGGCAAAAGAAATATATTCTCCGCGCTCAAATAAAATGATTTCTGCTTCTTCATCCATTCTCCGTAATCTTGCTACCGCTGTTGCCCCACCAGCTACTCCACCAATAATTAAGATCTTTTTACTCATCATCTATCACCCTCCGAACTCATTGTACACCAATACCCCCTACCCTATCTAGAAAAAGATTTTCTATTTAAATTTTTTCTATCTTCACCTTTAAAATGTTGCCTTATTTAGTTAAAAAAATTTTTTTGGATCTTAAAAATAATTGGTTTGACTTAATACCCTTTAGGGTATATTATAAATCTAACTTAACACTTTAACTTCTTTATTTTTATAAAAGAAAGGGGCATCAAAAACTTGGATTATAATGATCAAATCAAAAATAGAGTCAAACGAATTGAAGGACAACTTCGCGGAATCCTGCGGATGATGGAAGAAGATAAGGATTGCAAAGAAGTCATTACGCAACTATCTGCTGCCAGAACGGCCATTGACCGCACAATTGGCGTTGTTGTTAGCACGAATCTTATTAAATGTGTCAAAGATGCTGAAACCAAGGGGCAAAGTTCCGAGGAATTAGTAAAAGAGGCCGTTGATTTGTTGGTTAAAAGTCGTTAATAAAAAAGGTTTACCCTTTTTTATTTGCCAAAATAAATACCTATAGGGGTAACTGTATAAAAAGGAGGAAATAATAAATGAGTTTAGTTAATATAGCCATTATCGGGGCCTTTGTGTTACTGCTAGTACTTAGAATGATCCCGACTAAAGGCGTAAAACAGATTACAACTGCAGATTTAAAGGGCTATTTGTCCAATAACAATATTCAATTTATTGATGTTCGAACACCGGGTGAATTTAAAGCCAATCATATTAAGCAATTCAAGAACATTCCGTTACATCTATTGGAACAGAAAACGGCGGACCTTTCGCGTGATAAGGACATTGTTGTCATTTGTCAAAGTGGAATGAGGAGCAATAAGGCCAGCAAGATGCTGAAGAAATCTGGATTTAACAACATTATCAACGTAAAAGGCGGCATGAGTGCCTGGAATTAAGGGGAGGAAATACAATGAAACAAATTAGTGCAAGAGAATTGGAAACACTTTTAAATGAGAAAAAGGCTTTGAACATTATTGATGTCCGTGAAGTGGCTGAGGTTGCAGGCGGCAAAATTCCTGGTGCGGTCAATATTCCACTTGGATTAATTGAATGTAAGATGAATGAACTAGACAAATCAAAAGAATATTATATCGTCTGCCTATCAGGCGGAAGAAGCAGCCAAGCAACACGTTTCTTAGAATACCAAGGCTTCAATGTGACCAATATGACCGGTGGTATGATGAGCTGGATGGGCTCTGTGGAATACTAGATTATTACTTTTGGATACGGGAGCGGACTAACACATGGGAAAGAAAATTACTTTTGGATTGATTATTGTTTTAATTGTCGGTTTTATTGGCTTTCAAATGGTGAATAGTAGCACGTCAGTCAAAAATATTTCAACGGCTGATCTGGCTGATAAAATGAAGGCGCCAGGTGATAATATAGTATTTATCGATGTTCGCGAGCCAGACGAATTTGCCTCTGGCCATATTGACGGAATGAAGAATGTTCCACTGAGTACATTAAGTGAAGATACTGTCGATTTCGGGAAAGATTCCGAAGTTGTCATCATTTGTCGAAGTGGTAATCGGAGCATGAAAGCTGCTGAGGCGTTGCAGGGCTATGGCTTCAAGAATATAGTCAACGTTCAAGGCGGTATGAATGAGTGGAATGGTGAAATAGTTCAATAATAATTTGTTAGGCGACTGTCCATAGTAGACAGTCGCCTTTTTTTCCGTGATTTTGACATTAATACCATTCTACTTCACTAATTATAATTGCCATTTTTTAGCCTCTTTGTCATAATTGTACTTAGAAACTTATGCTGAAATACTAATACTAGATAATAAGACTTGGAGGTTAGCAGGATGAAAGCCTTTCTTACTGTAATATATGCGCTTGCCTGTATTGCTTTTATTGGGACAAGCCATTACTACTGGACACAGAAAACAACAGCCGATCAAGCAGCAGGTCAAGGTCAGATTCAGGTTCAGGCTAATGAATCTGTTGCCAAAGCGAGTACACAGCAAGATGCCATTGATGAACTTCTTCCGCTAACAAAGAACTGGCCCGAACTAAGCGTGAAACGGTTTAAGCAAGTAATGAAAGAGGACAAGCCTTTTAAAATAGTGATTGCTGGTTCCCCTGCATTAGGGGGAGAGAATGGGTGGGCAGAACTCACGAAAGCTAGACTACTAGAATCTTTTGGTAATAAAAATCTGTCCGTTGATATTAAAGA
>CAURFY010000280.1:0-4170 GCA_963524115.1 uncultured Bacillus sp. | reverse complement strand
ACATTGTGCAAAAAATCAACATTGAGCTTTAACACAGCCATTATTTAAGTAAATGTCCCAGTTTTTCTTGCTTCGTTTGCAAATAATGTTTGTTTTCTTTATTCGCTACCATTTGGATTGGCATACGTTCCATAATTTCCAAACCGTATCCTTTAAGTCCTGCTATTTTCCTCGGGTTATTAGTTAAAAATTTCATTTTTCTAACCCCTAAATCCCGTAAAATTTGCGCTCCAACACCATAATCACGCAAATCGTCCTTAAAACCTAGCTTATTGTTGGCTTCCACAGTGTCGTAACCTTCCTCTTGAAGCTTATACGCTTTCAGCTTATTTATGAGGCCAATTCCTCTGCCTTCTTGCCGCATATAAAGAAGAACGCCGTTCCCACTTTCTTCAATTTGCATAAGAGCTGCTTCAAGCTGTGGTCCACAATCACATCGGTAAGATCCAAACACATCACCGGTTAAACACTCCGAATGTACGCGAACAAGAGCTGTTTGATCTTCTGATATATCTCCTTTGACCAATGCAACATGTTCTTTCCCATCGACGATACTTGTATATCCAACAGCTTGGAAATCCCCAAACGCAGTAGGCAGATGAACTTCCGCTTCCCTTCTAACAAGAGAATCATGAACCAACCGATATTCAATCAAAGCTTGGATCGTGATTTATTTCAATTGGAACTTTTCGGCAATGATCTTTAGTTGGGGAACCCTTGCCATCGTGCCATCTTCGTTCATAATCTCACAAATGACACCTGCGTGTTTCCCACCAGCAAGACGAGCTAAATCGACCGCCGCTTCTGTATGTCCAGATCTCCGTAAAACGCCACCATTCTTTGCGATGAGAGGAAAAATGTGGCCAGGGCGATTAAAATCTGCCGGTCTAGCTGATTCCTCCAAAAGGCTCAACACAGTTTTTGAGCGCTCAAACGCGCTAATTCCGGTCGAGGTACTAATATGATCGATACTGACTGTGAATGCTGTTCCGTGAGAATCTGAATTCGTTTCTGTCATCGGTCTTAAATCAAGTTTATTGGCCAATTCTTCTGTAATAGGAGTGCAGATAAGTCCCCTACCTTCTTTAGCCATAAAATTTATGGCTTCAGGTGTAGCGAATTCCGCCAACATGATGAAGTCACCTTCGTTTTCTCTGTCTTCATCGTCACATACAATCACCATTTTACCCTTTTTTAAATCTTCCAAGGCATCTTCAATTAAATTAAACATGGTTTATTGCTCCCTCCATTTACATAAATCCCGTTTGTTTCAGTAAATCAGCTGTAATCCCAGTTCCTCCAGCATTTGTTTCTATTTTCTTCTCCATAATTGAATGAACATATTTCACTAACATATCAAACTCAAGATTCACTTTAGCTCCAATGCGTTTATGTCCCAAGATGGTTTCACCTCTTGTATGAGGTATGAGTGAGACGGTAATCGTCCGGTCCTTTACGAAAAAAATGGTAAGTGAAGTTCCATCAATAGCCACTGACCCCTTTTCCATTACAAATGGTAGGCCATTTTCAGGGATAAAAATATCAATATAAACAGCATTTTCCTCAGCTTTAATAGCAGAAATAGTCCCGGTTCCATCAACATGACCCGATACAAAATGACCACCAAACCTTCCGTTCGCAGCCATCGCCCTTTCTAAATTCACTTTAGACCCGGCTTTTAGAAAAGCTAATGAACTTGCGTGAAATGTTTCCGGCATAACATCTACTGAAAATGCTAATTTCGTAAAATCAGTAACAGTTAGACAAACTCCATTCACCGAAATACTGTCACCTAAATGGACATCACTTAAGATTTTTGGTGCTTGAATGGTCAAAATTAACGTGGCACCTTGTTTATGTATTTTCTGCAAGGTCCCAATTTCTTCAATAATTCCTGTAAACATAGTATCCCCCCTTTATTCAGTAATACAAAAACGATGAAATAACGAATCTTTTCCAGGGTCATAGCATGCGCCTTAATCAAATTATGTATATAAATAAGAACAACAAACCCCGTACAATAACAATGTACGGGGTTAATAAACATACTTAAATACGCATAAAAAATTGCATTTTTTTATATGCTAACATACCTTCTCCCATCCAGACTTTACTGTCGGCTTTGGAATTACACCAAATCCACCGTTTTCAGATAAAAAATAATCTATAAAAACGGGTCACGGGCTAAGAGAAATTTTTCCTCATCACCGCCGGTTGGGAATTTCACCCGACCCCGAAGGCGATCATATTTTTATGATATGATCCTAAATTATTCAGTTATTTACTGACATCTTACCCTAATTGTTTTGTTACTGCAATGAATTTATACCAAAAACATTTACTCTAGGTGAAATTTTATTGTTCTATTCAATTATATTATTAGTGGCTTGTACACTTAAAAAAATACGCTAACACGCCTACCATGAATATTTTATCACTTACATCCACTTGTTGTTCTAATACGACAAAAGGAGTATTTGCATCCCGAAACCGTTTTCCCCAGTTAAGTGGCAGCCACCCTTTAATTAATTTTCCGATAATGAAGCCTTCTTCATTTCTAAATTTTATATTTGGATAAAGAGATGAACCCTCTACTTGAATGTAATGATTTTCGATAAGGGAATGGATAGTACCCCTTTTTTCTAATGAAAATACAGGTTTAATATATTCGTGGTAAATACCTAGTTCATTTTGAACTGAATCCATTATTTTTACTTGTTTTCTTCTTTCATTGACCGAATACAGAGCAAGCAATTTATTTTGTTGGTCGTATAAGCCATACACAGTAGGAATAAGTTTATCTGCAAAATAGGGAAGAAACCATCTCAACCACCAAAACCTAGTATCTCTGACCTCGCCAATTAAAAAACCGTTGGGTTCAAATAATAACATTCTTAAGGACGGTGCTGGCATAAAAGTAATCAAGATATTTTGGGATTTATCTAAAGATGTATCCATTTGTGTTTCTGTTATTTCAGTTTCCAGGCAACGTTGATGCTGGATCAAATAGCCTTGGAAGCAAATACAACTATAAACACAAAAAGGTAGCAATACGTAAAAAAGTGGAAGGTTAACCGAAAAAAAAATACTTCCTACTAAAATGATGATCACTGGAACAAATGCTGCAAGGCTCCCATTGAGAGAAACTGTAGCCGCGGAGCGGTAGTATTGTTGGATGTTCATCAGATTTTCTCCTTATCCATTTTCTGCTTTATAACATTCTATTATTTTCCTCAAGCAAATATGATATTATTACGCCAATCGTCCCCTAACAGACAAAAACCCCTGACCTTGGTCGAGGGGCTTCAAAAATTATATATGTATCCTACCATTTCTGGATTTTTTTGATATAGCCTTTGGCATCTTGGTAACCTGCCCGATACAGCTTTTCAAGCTTTTCTGGTCGACGTTCCATCCGCCCAACCTCGATAGGGACTTTTGGTCGAATCACGATTGCATTCCCTGCCTTTTCTTCTTCATCCAGAAAGCGAATTGTATCATTATACTTTTCGTACCGACGTGCTAATGCAGACTGTAGGCCTGAATAATGACGATACTTTCCTTTGACGAGAAATTGAAACCGTGAAGGTTGTTTTTGATAACCTTTATTTCTAGTCAAAATCACAACATTTTTCCTAAATCCATCTTCTTGAGCCTTTTTAATTGGAATTGGATCACTAATTCCTCCATCAAGTAACACTTTATCCTTATAGGTAATTTCCTGTGCTATAAATGGCAGCGAACTAGAAGCCTTCAGAACTGTCAGCATTTCCTTGCCATATTCCTCTTTTGAAAAATAGACAGGATCTCCCGTATTGCAATCTGTGGTCCCGATAACAAACTCGGCAGGATTACGATAAAAGGACTCATAATCATATGGAACGAGCTTATTAGGAATCTCATCAAAAATAAATTCCATTCCGAAAAACTGGCGGTTCTTTAGGAAGTTTCTCCATGAGATATACCGTGGGTCGGAAACATATTCGATATTTACTGTATGATTTCGACCTTTTTGCCTGGATAAGTATGATGCCGCATTACAAGCTCCTGCCGAAACACCGACAACATATGGGAAAAAGATTTCGTGTTCTAAAAAGCATTCTAGGACGCCAGCAGTATACACCCCTCGCATTCCACCACCCTCTAATACAAGACCAAAGTCATATTCCA
>CAURFY010000279.1:0-4180 GCA_963524115.1 uncultured Bacillus sp. | reverse complement strand
GGTAATGACATTATCTTCCTCTAGAATTCTCAATGCCTCCCGCAGCGTTGCCCGGCTCACTCCAAGCTGTTTAGCAAGATCAAACTCCGATGGTAGCTTCTCTTTTTCCTGATAAACCCCATTTGCAATATCCTGCTTTAATCGATCGATAACTTGTAAATACAAGTGCCGATTATCTGACTTTATTGACATTTTGCAGGCGCCTCCAACCATTTTTCTTTCAGACATCAGACATCTGATGTTCAATCATTCCTACTAATCGAAAATACTATAACACACTTTTCTGGTATAAATAAATAGCCTATTTTGTTTTTGAAAAAAAAAGACAAAACAGTTGTGTTAACCTTATTCTAACCTGAAAAAAATCAGGTATTCTTTTGCGTTTTAGCGTATATTTCCTATATTACACAAATAAAAAGTAGAATAAATAACATAATTATTTATGTTGGATACATTGCATATTCAGAATATAAAAATAAGTGTAAGCGTTTTTAATAGTATGACATATTTTCACCCCCAAAAATTTAGGAAGGTGCCCAATAAAATAAAAGCTTGCCCCATGAATAATTTCATGAAACAAGCTTTTCGGGAATACTTTTTATGCATCTCTAGGAGTTTCTTCTACCATTTTTCCAATCAGTACTGTTCTGGGTTTGCTACCTTCATAAGCGCCAACAACGCCTCGCAACTCCATCTCATCAATCAATCTTGCCGCCCGAGTGTACCCAATCCGAAACCTTCGTTGCAACATAGATACCGACGCTGTCTGCATTTCAATGATGAGTTCTACGGCTTCTTCATACAAGTCATCTTCCACCTTAGAATAATTCGATGGATTCTCATCAGGTATCATTTCTTCTTGATATTGTGCTTTCTGTTGAGTAATGACAAAATCGACAATTTCTTCAACTTCATCATCTGATAAGAACGCCCCTTGAACTCGTACAGGCTTTGATGCACCAACTGGCAAGTACAACATATCGCCTCTTCCAAGTAGTTTTTCAGCGCCTCCCATATCTAAAATCGTCCGTGAATCCGTACTTGAAGATACAGCAAAGGCAATCCGAGAAGGAATATTAGCCTTGATGACCCCTGTAATAACATCGACAGACGGACGCTGAGTTGCAATAATTAGGTGGATGCCCGCTGCCCGTGCCATTTGCGCTAGACGTGTTATTGAGTCTTCAACATCTGATGATGCAACCATCATTAAATCAGCCAACTCATCCACTATAACCACAATAAATGGTAATAATGGTTGTTTTGCCTCTTCTTCTGCATTCGACCTTTTAACATGATCGTTGTATCCTTCAATATTTCTAGTCCCGGTATGAGAAAATAATTCATAACGACGTTCCATTTCACTAACCACTTTTTTGAGAGCTTGTGATGCCTTTTTAGCATCAGTAACTACAGGGGCAAGGAGATGTGGAATACCGTTATAAACATTTAATTCGACCATTTTTGGATCGATCATCATCATTTTAACCTCGTGCGGTTTTGCACGCATTAAAATACTGGTGATAATTCCATTTATACAGACACTTTTTCCGCTTCCTGTGGCACCGGCGACAAGGAGATGGGGCATTTTATTTAATTCTGCCATCACAGCTTCACCTGTAATATCTCGACCAAGACCAATTAACAGTGGGGCATCGGGTTTCCCATTTTGCTTAGATTCCAATACTTCTCTAAGCGAGACTATCGCCACTTCAGAGTTAGGTACTTCTATTCCTATTGCTGATTTCCCAGGAATAGGAGCTTCAATTCGGATACCCTTTGCCGCCAAAGCTAAAGCTATATCATCACTTAGGCTCACTATCTTACTTACCTTAACACCTACATCAGGATGGACTTCATATTTGGTGACAGCTGGTCCAAGATGTACCTGTGTGACACGTGCTTTAACACCAAAACTTTGAAAGGTCCTTTCCAGTTTGGCAGCATTAGCATGGATTAACTCGTATTCCCCACTTTGATCCGTTTGTCTTGGAAAACTCAATAGTGTGATAGGTGGGAGCTCATATGATGCATTTTCAACCTCAGTAAAGGTGATTGGTGGGACTGAGTCTTCAATTTCTTCGGCCTCTTTTGCCTTTGCTGAAGTTTTTTTAGACAGCTTATTGTCCTCTGTCATCGGATAAGCTCGTTCAGCAAAACTAGAAATGATCGGTTCTGGTGTCGGGACTGGTGCCATTTCATTGATTGGTAATGGTGAAATCGGAACCACATCATCTTCATTTGGCCGTTCCTTTTCCTTGGACATTCTTTCTTCTTCTTTTTTTTGCTGCTTTGCTGCCTGTTTTTGTTTTCGGGTTTCCCCCCAGTTTTTCATATCAACAATGAAGGCCTCCCATTGCCCCTTTAAAAATAACCATATTTTTGCAAACATTTTTCCGAGAGCTGCCCCTAGCGGTTTCCCTGTTATGAGCGTAATTCCAATCACAATTAACACAAAGGCCACAATTTTTGTGCCCGCTTCCGCAAACAGGAAGTTGAAAAGGGCAAAAAGAATCGCGCCAATCATGCCTCCACCAAGATCAGTGGTACTCGTTTTTCCACTTACCTCAAGCTTGTATAACTCCCATGTGTTTTTAATGACACTAGGATCTTTGAAATTTCCACCTTTTGAGAGAAGTTCGAATAAGGTAATATGGCTTAAAAGTAATAATGACCCTGTAATGAGGTAGACTCCAATGATTTTAGGATGAAAGAAGTTGGGCAATTCACGTTTCCACATGAAATAAACACTGAGTACAATGAGGAAGATTAGGCTGAGGATATACCATTCGCCCATAAAAAAGCGAAAAAATAATACAATAGCTTTTCCTGCTGCTCCTAAATTGGCGAGGGCAATAACTGATAGAGCAATCAATAATAGTCCAATCACCTCATATTTCATTGTATTTTTTATATTAGCTTTTCTTCTGGTAGATCTCCTTTTTTTCTTGACCATTTTATCACCTGATGATTTTTATTTGTTCTGCTGTTATGTATAGATTTCCTTGGTATGAAAAATAAAGCAGCCTTTGTAACGGCTGCTCGTACATGTTAAACCTTATTATACCATATGTTTGTCCACTCTGTTTAAGCATAGGTGCTTCAAAAGGAAATTTTTGTTCCAGGGCTGAAATGATCATTTAAATAATGTTGGGGATTGGTGCTTACAACCCGAATGACTCGATACCCATGGTCCTCTGTTTTCTCAACTAGTAACGGGACGCCCTGATAAGAGACTAACTCAGTTTGTTCGTAATCCTGTTCCTGAACGGGAAAAATAAGTTCATGTGGCATCATCGTGTACAAAATCATTGGATAATCCCTTCATTTCCCTGCTTCTTTAAGTCGATTAATTCATTCAACTTTTGCATGGCTAGACCGATTCCACCAACACCATCAATCAAGCCATATTTGACTGCATCCGATCCAATTACATTTGTCCCGATATCCCGCGTTAAATTCCCCTTTGCAAACATTAAATCCTTGAAGGTTTCTTCAGGTATTTTCGAATGCTTTTTAACAAAACTTACAACCCGTTCTTGCATTTTATCTAAGTATTCAAATGTAGCCGGTACACCGATAACCAATCCCGTTAACCGAATAGGGTGAATGGTCATCGTTGCTGTTTCAGCAATAAAGGAATAGTCACAAGAAACTGCGATTGGTACGCCAATTGAGTGGCCTCCACCTAATACAATTGAAACGGTTGGTTTTGATAAAGAAGCAAGCATTTCGGAGATGGCAAGCCCTGCCTCTACGTCCCCACCTACAGTATTTAAGATTACAAGTAATCCCTCAATTTTTGGGTTTTGTTCGATTGCGACTATTTGTGGAATAAGGTGTTCATATTTGGTTGTTTTGTTTTGGGGCGGCAGTTGAATGTGCCCTTCAATTTGGCCAATAATGGTAAGACAATGTATGGTTGAGTCTACCGACAATTGTGGCACATTTGTTGATCCTAATTGCTGAATCTTTTCTAATAGACCAGATGTTTTTTCATCTTTTTGTTGATCCTGTTCTTCCTGAACACCATCATCTGTTTGTTTAAAGTTATGATCCATCCTGCTTTCTCCCTTCAAACATAATAGTGTTAGTATGAACAAGGAAAATTTTTTCATGCAGAATGAAAAATGGTGCCTGACCCCAGTGCTTTAAAGCACTGGGGGTCAGGCACCATTTT
>CAURFY010000278.1:0-4183 GCA_963524115.1 uncultured Bacillus sp. | reverse complement strand
GAAAAATTTCATCGTTGAGGACAAGTTGACAGGTGAGTTCTTTGAGATGCCTGCGATTTGTATTCGGGCAATTGAGATGATTGAAAACGGAACAAGTTTATTGGAAATTGAAAATGAGTTAAAAACAGCTTATCCTCAGGAAGAGGTGAGCTTACTTGAATTTGCTCAGCAGCTTATAGATATGGAATTGATAGAGGAAATAGACGGTCAAACTGTTGATTACCACAAAAAGACAAAGGAAGTATCGGGATTTATGTGGATCCCTGAGCGTTTCGGAAAGTTTTTCTTTAATCAATATTCTGTTATAGGCTACATCCTTCTTTTTTTTATTAATGCTGGAATCCTCATTAGAAATCCCCAGCTATTTCCTCATTATAAAGATTTATTTGTTTTTGATGTAATGGTAGGTAACATTCTGTTATACATGGGTTTATCTTTTATTTTGGTTTTACTACATGAATTTGGACACGTGCTTGCAATGCGGTCGGTTGGTCTTCCTACTAAAATAGAAATTGGTCATCGATTATTTTTAGTTGTCCTCGAGACAGACATGTCAAATGTTTGGAGTTTGCCTGCGAAAAAAAGGAATAGGCTTTATCTTGCGGGAATCTCCTTTGATATGGCGATGCTTTTTCTGGCGCTAACTACTTCATTATTATTTCCTAATCTATCAGGGATTGCTCTTGGTATTGTCGGAATCATTGTGTACGATGTGATAATTAGATTGATTTACCAATGCTGTATTTATATGAAAACCGATTTATACTTTGTTTTTGAAAATTGGTCTGGCTGTTATAACCTGATTGAAAATGTTCAACATTTTTTCAAAGGTATGTTTACCCTAAATAAAATGGATGATAATAAAGAGATCTTTGAAGGGGAAAAACGGGTCATAATCACCTATGGTATTTTCTACTTAATCGGGATGACGATTACCCTCACCTTATTAGTTGTTTACTTTATTCCTCAGATTATTTATTTAATAAAGAAAACAATTCCGGGATTTGGTATGTCTTATATGACTATTCAATTTTGGGATGCTATGATGGTTTTGTTGCAATTATTGCTAGGAATAGGATTACTCTTCTATTCTTGGAGAAAAAGTTATAAGCTTAGGTATAAATGATTTTGAGGGCAGCAAACTTGCTGTCCTCCTGTTTTTTTTAGACCAATTTTGCGACAAGGTCGAAGTTATAATAAAATGGAACAAAGTTCATTTATATTTTTATAAAAAAATGATCTAACTAAAGGAGATATCATGTTCAATATACAAACTTTAAATCCAACCCTAAAACCATTCCTTCAAGCTGCTTGGGAAAAATCCGGTTTTGAAAATCTTACATCGGTACAAATGAATTCGATTCCTTTTATCCTTGAAGGGAAGGATGTCATTGCTGAGTCGCCGACTGGAACTGGTAAAACGCTTAGCTACTTGTTACCTGTATTGCAAAAAATTGACCCAGAACGTCGGGGAGTTCAAGCTGTCATTTTGGCTTCATCACAGGAGCTTGTTATGCAAATCTTTGGTGAGGTTCAAAAGTGGGCTGAAGGCAGCGGGATTAGAAGTGCATCCTTTATAGGGGGAGTTAACCTAAAAAGGCAACTAGAGAAGTTAAAAAAATCACCACAAATAGTCGTGGGGACTCCTGGCCGAGTAGTGGAGTTAATTAAACAAAAGAAATTAAAGATGCATGAAGTTAAAACGGTCGTATTAGATGAAGGAGATCAGTTGCTCATTCCGGAACACCTTAATACAGTTCGGCATATTGTAAATTCACCATTGGCCGATCGTCAGGTTCTTGTATTTTCTGCGACTTTACCTGCGATAACGGAGGAAATCGCTAGAGTTCTTACTAATAACCCAGAGTTGATTAAAATTAGTCGTGACGAAACGATTAAGGCTGAAAAAGTGGAACACATCTACTTTATTTGCGAGCAACGTGAAAAAATAGACATTCTTCAAAAAGTGGCACGTCTTTCGGGGATAAAAGGATTAGCCTTTATGAATGATATTGGCACAGCTTCTATTGTCGTATCCAAATTAGGATTTAAGGGAATTTCGGCTGGTATCCTTCATAGTGATTTGAAAAAATTAGAGCGCCAATCGTCACTTAAGAAATTTCGCGATGGCGAATCCTCATTGTTGATTGCCACGGATGTAGCGGCACGTGGTCTGGACATTCAAGGAATTACTCATGTTATTCATGTTGATTTTCCAAAAGAAATAAATCAATACATTCATCGTTCGGGTCGAACAGGCAGATTTGGGGCAAGTGGAACTGTGGTAGCAATTGTGACTGAGAGGGAAGAACGGGAGTTAAAAAAATTCTACCGCGAACTTGGTCTTGTTGGTCAGAAGAAGGTTTTCTATAAGGGAGAAATCGTTAACGAAAAATAGTTTATTTTTGAATATAAAAAATAGGTAAGAATCCGCCTTCAATAGTTGATTTCTCCTATAGGAGATTGACGAAACGGATTCTTATTGTTATATTCATTGATATATTTTTAGAAAAGTTTCTCTATTCTTAAAAGAAGGTGAAAGGGTTGGCTAGGTTCGAAACAGAAGTTCTACATAGTGTAAAGAAGAATAAAAAGCCGATTAAAAGTAAAGTAACTCCTATTTATCAAACGACAGCTTTTACTTTTGAAGATCTTGATGAATTAGAAGGATTTTACCAAGGAGAAGGAAATTATTTGTATTCTCGGGTTGCAAACCCTAATACAGATGAATTAGCAGAAGCAGTTGCAGCAATGGAAGGAGCGCCGGCAGGAGTAGCGACTTCTTCAGGTCTTTCAGCTATTTTAGCGGGAGTATTGGCAGTTGTGAAAAGTGGAGACCATATTGTTGCAGCAGAGGATTTGTATGGCGGGAGTTTTCACCTTTTACAAGGAGAGTTGTCCCAATTTGGGATAGAAGTTTCGTTTGTATCCTTCTCTGATGCTTCTAGTATTGAGGCAGCTATTCAACCTAACACAAAATTACTTTACACAGAATCAATCACAAATCCGTTATTGCGAGTTCAAGATTTAGAGGAATTTGTTCAAATCGCTAAGGAGTTTAACCTGATTACTTTAGTGGATAATACGTTTGCTACACCTTACCATTGCCAACCTTATACAAAAGGGGTGGATATCGTTATACACAGTGCTACCAAGTATATTGGTGGCCATAGTGATGTAACCTCAGGGGTTGTTGTCGGTCGACAAGATCTAGTTGAAAAGGCTAAAGCCAAAGTAGTCAATCTTGGGGCAAACGTCAGTCCGTTTGAAGCTTGGTTAACAAGTCGTGGATTAAAAACTCTTGCATTGAGAATGGAGCGCCAGTCTAGTAATGCGAAAGCGTTAGCAGAAGCATTACGAACGAATGCGCTTGTTGAAAAAGTACATTATCCATTCGAGCACGGTGAAAAAGGTTATGGAGCAATAGTGACTATAAAGCTTACTAAAGACCTCAATGTAAATGAATTCTTTAAAAATCTTTCATGGGTTAAAATAGCGCCAACACTGGCAGGAGTAGAAACATCTGTTTCTCATCCGGTTATTACTTCTCATCGGGCTTTGCCACCAGAAGCACGAGAGGCACTGGGAATTACCTTTGAAGTGGTTCGTATTTCGGTTGGAATTGAACATGCAGAAGATATTATAAGTGTATTTGAACAGGCCCTTCTTCAAGCGAAGTGACAATAAATAATGGTTGAAAGGTTATCCTTGCATTAGATAATGAGTTCTCTTTTGAGGTGCAAACTTAATAAATAGCAAGGCAAATAGGATGTGAAACTGCAAAGTTTTCGCATCCTATTTTTTGTTGTGTAATCAAGGTTTTTGGCGAATTAGTATGCAGAAAAGGGTGAGAAAACATACTATAAGAGGGAAAAATAGACAATGGATATTAACCTTGTATCTTGAATATGCCATTTAAAACATTGACGAACAGTTCTGTCAAAAACCAGGCGCCTTCGGACAAAGGATGGCAAAAATGCTTCGGTTATGTCCGAAGACAGGGCACCTTCGGACAAAGGATGGCAAGAATGCCTCGGTTGTGTCCGAAGACAGGGCACCTTCGGACAGGAGATGGCAAGAATGCCTCGGTTGTGTCCGAAGACAGGGCATCATCGGACAGAAGATGGTAAAAATGCCTCGGTTATGTCCGAAGACAGGGCACCTTCGGACATAAGATGGCAAA
>CAURFY010000277.1:0-4187 GCA_963524115.1 uncultured Bacillus sp. | reverse complement strand
ACATTGAAATGAGCTATTTGCGCAAGACTGCTGCCGATGCTTTGGAAAAAATGTTTAAAGTTGCGAAAAACCATGGATTTGAGTTACAAGCTGTTTCGGGATACCGGTCATATGATCGGCAAGTTGTTTTATTTAATACAGAGGTTGATAGAGTTGGAAGGGATAAGGCGGTACAAGCTGTTGCTGTTCCTGGATATAGTGAACATCAAACAGGCTTAGCTATGGACATATCAAGTAAAAGTGCTGACCTCAATCTTTCTGAATCATTCGAAACAACTAAAGAAGGAAAGTGGTTGGCTGAAAATGCCAATCGTTTTGGATTTATTCTTCGTTATCCAAAAGGCAAAGAGGCGATAACAGGGTATGAGTATGAGCCATGGCATTTCCGATATGTTGGAGAAAAAGCAGCAAAGATTATTTTTGAGAAGAAGCTTACGCTAGAAGAATATTTTAAGGTAGCTGAAAAGATCTAAAACATTTTTGTTCAATGGAGTTTGGAGTAGAAGGCGCGAGATTCCTTAAAAGAGCCAAAACAAAAAGATGAATAATTATCGACATTTTTATGGGTATTGAGCCGATTATAATCAAATTCCTTTGTTAAAATGCAATGAAAAGTGTTATTCTAAAAAACAAGGAAATCTTTATCTTTATACAGTTCTTCGTAGGTATAATGAAAGTGGTGAAACGTTTGGAAAAGGATAATGTAGAACACGAAAAACAAGAGCAACAAGAACAGCCAAAAAGTGAATCAACTGCGGGCTTTATTCGTATTAAAAAGTTTTACTTTGCAATGTTATTGCTACTATTGGTATTTTTGACAGCAGGTATAACAACTTTTGCGTTGGCTTTTGGAGACGAAAAAGTTGTTACAGTTGGCACTGAGAGGAAAGAATTTGATAAACTCTATACTGCCTACGATACAATTAAACAAGAATATTTTAAAGATGTTAAGGATACTAAATTAATCAACGGTGCTATAAATGGAATGATTGAATCACTTGATGATCCATATTCAGACTATATGAACGAAGAAGAGGCTGGTAGCTTCCATCAAAGCATGTCATCTTCATTTCAAGGAATAGGGGCTGAAATCCAGGAAAAAGAAGGGCATATTATCATTGTATCACCTTTAAAAGGTTCTCCAGCTGAAAAGGCAGGATTGAAACCCAATGATATGGTTCTGTCTGTGAATGGAAAAAGCTTGCAAGGAATGAGTTCTCAAGAAGCGGTTACCTTAATTAGAGGTAAAAAAGGAACAAAAGTAGAATTATCTATTCAGCGAGCAGGTACTGATAACCCTATGAGTATGTCAATTGTTCGCGACGATATTCCACTCGAAACGGTTTATGGTGAAATGTTAGATAATGGAATTGCAAAAGTTCAAATTACTACTTTTTCAGAAAAAACAACAGAAGAACTTGTAAATGTTTTAAAAGATATGAAGGGAAAAGGGATGAAGGGACTAGTTTTAGATTTAAGACAAAATCCTGGTGGACTTTTAGACCAAGCAGTTAATATCTCTAGTATGTTCGTTCCTAATGGCAAAATATTATTTAAGGTTGAAGATAGAAAAGGAAATATAAAAGAATATAAATCCAACAATACAGAAGGAACAACGATCCCACTCGTTGTTGTAATAGACCAGGGCAGTGCAAGTGCATCTGAAATTTTTGCTTCAGCTGTACATGAATCAGCTGGAATTCCTCTTGTTGGCGAAAAATCGTTTGGAAAGGGAACTGTGCAAAGGGCACAAGATTTCCCAGATGGTTCAAATATTAAATTTACAACTGATAAATGGTTAACCCCAAATGGAAATTGGATTCATAAAAAAGGGATAAAACCAGAGTATGAAGTGGCTTTACCTGATTATGCATCATTACCGTTTATTAATCCTGATAAAGAATACAAGCTGTCATCTTCCTCAAATGAAGTAAAAGCTGCCCAACAAATGTTAAAGGCGATTGGGTATGATCCAGGAAGAGAAGATGGTTTCTTTGATGAAAAAACTCAAAATGCGATTATTAGTTTACAAAAAGAAGCAAATATTGCAGCAAATGGCGTTCTTTCAGGGCAAACAACCATGGTATTAATGGAACGCATCAAGGATCTAATAGTCAAAAATGATACTCAAATCAATAAAGCAATAGAAGTGTTAAAACAACAAATGGGATCTAAATAACAAAAGTAATAGCCACCTTGTAAAAAACCTCTTCAGTTGAAGAGGTTTTTTTCTGGCCTTCTCACGTACTTTCTGCATGATTTTGGGACAGGAGGGAAAACTTAAATATCGTTTTTTACAAAAATCACAGAAATCGAGTGGGGAAAATGAAAGGGAAAATCATCATTTGTTTATTAGTGGTTTTACTGTTTTTGGACATTCCATATTATACAAGTAAGGGGTATGCAGGAAGTGAGATCAATTTACTACCATGGGAAAAAGTGAATAAAGTTTTACCAAAGTATAGTAAATTTATTGTCATGGATCTTGAAACGGGAAAGAAATTTTGGGTTCAAAGACGAGCGGGGAGCCGTCATGCAGATGTTCAACCAATAACACATCAAGACACAAGGATTATGAAACAAATTTATAATGGAAAATGGAGCTGGAGAAGGCGAGCGATTATTGTCATAAGAGACAAAAACAGGATTGCTGGTTCTATGCATGGTATGCCCCACGGTGGTGGAGCATTGGAAAACAATTTTCCTGGACATTTTTGTATTCATTTTTTTGGAAGCACTACTCATCGAACCAACAATATGGATTTATCCCATAAATTAATGATTTTGAAAGCTGCTGGACAACTTCCAAGTCATTTGGCAGGTCCTGACCCATATGAAGTTGTGAACGCCTATTTTGCCGGATTAAAAGAGCAAGATGCAGCAATAGTTTCACTCGTTTCACTCCAGCCCATTCTTTGGAAGGAGTTTTTAAGTAAAATTGAAGCAGTTCGGATCACTCAAATGACGGTACTACCAGTAGAAGATCTGGACGATGAAATACATATGGCAATTCCGATAAATGTTGACTGGTATATTAAGGAGATTGGTTTAAAAAGATTTAAAGGTCATATTGAATTGGTACGTTTTTCGCAATCGGATCCATGGAAAGTGGACTCGTTGTCCTTCCTAGAAAATAACAACTTAACGGTAAAACTCGATGAAAAGAGCTTGAGGTTTTGACCTTGAGCTTTTTCTTTGCTATGGATGGAATTCTTTGCATTATTATGTCTAAATATGTAACAATACGTTAGAGTGATATTTTTTAAGGGATTTCCCAAAGTAGTCTTCCAACCTCAAGGAATTCTTGTGGTTATTTGGCAGACTTTCATTACAATTTTAGCAATCATATCAAATATGTAGGAATAGGTTTACAATTTTATATTTTAGTAGATGACGAAAATGGGGAAATTAAGAGGGGGAACGTTGATGAAAAAACATTTTTATTTATGGGGGGCCTTAGTATTATTGGTAATTGTTTTAACCTCATGCTCTGGAAGTGGCGAGGGAAAAGATGATACACCAAAAATGCTTGATGTCAAATTAACGGTTAATCCTACCAAGGCACAGCCCAACGAAATGGTAACATTTAAGGCGAATGTGACATATGGAAATGAAAAGGTAACAGACGCTGATGAGGTCACCTTTGAAGTTTGGCGGTCAAAGGATGAAAAGCATCAAAAGGTGAAAGTTTCTAAGGTTACAAATGGGGTCTATCAGCTAGAAAAGAGCTTTACAATGGAAGGGACTTATTATGTTATTTCTCATGTTACTGCAAGAAGTATGCACAATATGCCCAGAGTGGAATTTGTTGTAGGCGCTCCAAGTGAGCCTGAACCTGCACACTCCGCGAAAATGGATATGTAAATATAAATAATGGAGATAAAAAATAAAAAGGCTGATATTTCAGCCTCAGGCTGTCGAGAAACTCTCGACAGCCTATTATTATTGACTTACAACTGGAGTGATTTATCGCGTTAATTCACTACAACTTAATTGATTATTATTAATAAATAGACTGTTCAATAGGTCTGTTTATTTCTGTTCAAGGTGATTCGCGCCTTCCACTCTTATAAAAAAATGTGGAGAATTCAAGGGCAATCGAGTCCAAATCAGAGGACTATTCGGACAGCTTTGGAGAATTCAAGGGCAATCGAGTCCAAATCAGAGGACTATTCGGACAGCTTTGG
>CAURFY010000276.1:0-4208 GCA_963524115.1 uncultured Bacillus sp. | reverse complement strand
TTCTAGACAGCCTGACAACCGCTAAAATGCGGTTGTTTTCGTTAAATTATTTATTATTAAACAAGTTGGAGTGCTTCATCATATTCAGCTGTTAAATTATCGATGATAGTTTGCACAGGTAGAATGTCGTGAATTTCAGCCACCCTTGCACCTGCAAAAACAAGCCCGTTTTCTACATCACCATTCATCGAAGTGAGTAATGAATCAAGTGTACAGAAGCGGTGTGAACAGCTTTTTAGACAATTGATACATTTTTTGACTCGAACACTTTTATTATCGCTAATCGCATCAGTAAACTGATTGATTAAGGCACGACCTTGGTAGCCTACAGTTGTTTTAACTAGGACAATATCATCTTCACAAACATCAACGTACCTTTGTTTGAAGGACATTGGTGCATCACATTCGACTGAAGCAACAAAACGTGTACCCATTTGCACACCAGACGCACCCATATCAAGAGCTTTCTTAATGTCTGCACCCGTCAAGATACCGCCTGCAGCAATAACTGGAATCGATACCGCCTCGACCACTTCTGGAAGAATATCAAACATTGGACGGTCAGTTCCGAGGTGTCCGCCTGCTTCAAACCCTTCAACCACAACCGCAGCAGCTCCTAAGCGTTCAGAAATTCTGGCAAGTTTCCCTGAAGAAACAATGGAAAGCACTGGAACCCCAGCTTCTCTTCCCCAAGCATACATATCACGTGAAATTCCCGCACCGGAAATAATAAAATCAACTTTTTCTTCTATGGCAGCTTTCATTTTATCGGCAAAATCATTCATTGCAAATAGGACGTTAACACCGATGTACCCAGCGTCCTTTACAAGAGCCTTTGCACGTCTAATATGGTCGCGCATTTCATCAACTGAAATTCCAGTACCAGAAATGATGCCAATTCCACCTGCATTCGCTACTGCAGAAGCTAGTCCACTTAATGAAATTCCAATCCCCATACCGCCTTGCATGATAGGAACCTTTGGCATCATGTGTCCGATTTTTAGTTGTGGAAAATTCAACTTCATACCCCTTTTCAAAAAATGATGATCATACTCTTTTGAATGTTAACACGATATTCAAAAAATGTATGTGACATTTGTGTGACTTTTAATACCTGGTCATAAAATCAGGTAACATTAATTATTATACCATAATCTGAGATCAATATTTCTATTACCAATAAATAATTGTAGAATCCGACATTTTTTTTGCAAACTCTTCCGTGTTTCTTCTATCTAAATTGCTCTAACTGGTAGAAAAAATCTTTTACAAACTCAAAAAATACCTTTTCAGAAGGGGCAAGTTCTCGCCTTTTTGGGACAATAAGACCGACAGTACGTCTAACTTGAGGGGTATCAATTGGTATTTTTACAGTAAAACGAGGTGTAGTTTCATAAAATGTACTCTCTGGTAGCAAGGTCACACCCATCCCAGCTGAGACAAGACCTTTAATCGCATCCAAGTCTTCACCGACTGAAGAAACTTTTGGGGTAAAGCCTGCTTGTTTGCAAGCATCAATGACAATTCGATGCAAGATCATTCCATCTGGAAATAACACAAATTCATCAGTTCGTAAATCACTGAGACGCAAGCTTGTGTGCTCAGCAAGGGGATGACTCGCAGGAAGGAGTGCTGAAATATTTTCGGTAAATAAAATATGTCCTTCTATGTCGGCATCATTCGTTGGGACCGGACCTAAGAAGGCTAAGTCAATCAGCCTGTTCTTGACAGCATCGATTAAAAATTTATAGGAACCTTGTCTTAATTGAAAGGCAACATTGGCGTATCGGTCTTTAAAAGCGGAAATGACAGTCGGTAAAAGGTGACTTGCTAGACTAGTAGGGAAGCCGATTCTGATGGTACCCCGTTCTGGGTCGAGGTATTCATCGATTTGTTGTTTTGCAAAGTCGATCGCTTTGAGGGCAGTTTCAGAATGCTCCAAAAATAATTTACCGACTGGAGTAAGTTTTACATTTCGTCCAGCCTTTTCAAATAATTGTACGCCTAACTCATCTTCAAGGTTGGCGATTTGTCTACTAATTGCAGATTGAGCCACATGTAGATGCTGAGCTGCATCTGAAACATGTTCACGCTTTGCAACTTCATGAAAGTAACGCAATTGTCTTAGTTCCATTTCGGGGCACCCTTTCCATTCATCTCAAAAAGAGATTATTTCTATCTAAATTATATATTGTTTATATTAATTTTTAAAGTTAGTATAGTTTTATGAATTTTTAAACGGAATAAAAAAATGAAACGGGGGAGAAAAAATGGCTTTTAATCAAATCCCAACAGCTCAAGGTCTCTACCGTCCAGAATTTGAACATGATGCCTGCGGAATCGGTTTATATGCGAATTTAAAGGGACTACCATCGCATGAAATTGTCCAAAAAGGACTTCAAATGCTTTGTCAGCTTGACCATCGTGGCGGACAAGGTAGTGATCCATTAACAGGTGACGGTGCTGGTATCATGGTTCAAATTCCAGATGCTTTTTTCAAAAAAGAGTGTCAAGAGATGAATTTGCCTGAAAAAGGACACTATGGTGTAGGAATGATCTTTTTTTCGAATAATGATCAGTCACGAAACGAGATTGAAGCTCGTTTAAACACACTTATAGCGAATGAAGGGCAAATTCTTTTAGGATGGCGAACTGTGCCTGTAAATGTCGTAAAACTTGGAATAGTGGCAAAAGAAAGTCAACCCTATGTTCGACAAGTGTTTATCGGGTCAAATGAAAACTTGCTAGATGAACTAGCTTTTGAACGGAAATTATATGTGATTCGTAAACAAGCAGAACGATTTGCGCAAGAACGGGAGCAACGCTTCTATTTTGCTAGTCTTTCGTCGAACACGATTGTTTATAAAGGGTTATTAACTCCTCACCAAGTGGATCAGTTTTATGTTGATTTGCAGGATGAGTCTTTTGTTTCGGCATTCGCTTTAGTGCATTCCCGCTTTAGCACGAATACTTTTCCGAGCTGGGAACGTGCTCATCCAAACCGGTACTTAATCCATAATGGTGAAATCAACACTTTACGCGGAAACATTAACTGGATGAAGGCTCGTGAGCAACAGTTTGTTTCAGAAGCATTTGGTGATGATTTACAGAAGGTACTTCCAGTTCTTGATACAGATGGCAGTGACTCGTCCATTTTAGACAATGCATTTGAGTTTTTTGTTTTAGCTGGACGCACGCCAGCTCATACGGCGATGATGTTGATTCCTGAGCCGTGGACAGAAAACCCACACATATCGCTTGAGAAAAAAGCCTTTTATGAATATCATAGCTCGTTAATGGAGCCATGGGATGGACCAACAGCCATTTCATTCACGAACGGAAAACAAATAGGGGCAATCCTCGACCGCAATGGACTTCGTCCTGCCCGCTATTATGTAACAAAAGATGATTACATTATTTTTTCTTCAGAAGTTGGCGTCATCGATGTCGAGCCTGAAAATGTATTATACAAAGATCGATTAAGCCCAGGGAAAATGTTGTTAATTGATTTGGAAGAAGGCCGAATTATTTCTGATGAGGAAATTAAATCTGAAATGGCTAAGGCACAACCTTATCAACAATGGCTAGAAAACAAACTTGTAAAATTAAGCAATCTGTCTATAGAAGATGATTCTGAATTAATGTCTGACTTGCGTTTGCGAAAAAAAGCGTTTGGTTATACCCATGAAGATATTCAAAAATATTTAATACCTGTTGTAGCAGAAGGGAAGGATCCGCTTGGATCAATGGGAAATGATACGCCACTTGCAGTGTTGTCTGACAGACCACAATCATTGTTTAACTATTTTAAGCAGTCTTTCGCGCAAGTAACGAATCCACCAATTGATTCACTTCGTGAGCATATCGTCACTTCAACAATGACCCTCTTGGGGGCTGAAGGTAATCTGCTTGATCCTAGTGCTGATAATGCACATCGGATTCAGCATGATACTTTTGTTTTATTCAATCACGAACTTTCAGAATTAAAGACAGGCCTTATTCCGGATTTCACTAGCAGGACATTGGACATTTTGTTTACAAATGATCTTGAAAGTAAACTGGCATTGCTTTGTCAACAGGCCGATCAAGCAATTGCCGAGGGAGTTAGCTTACTGATTCTATCTGATCGAAACATGAACGAAAAAGAAGTGGTCATTCCGGTTCTTCTTGCAGCAAGTGCGATTCATCAACATCTTGTTAGCCAGGGA
>CAURFY010000275.1:0-4212 GCA_963524115.1 uncultured Bacillus sp. | reverse complement strand
TGCTTACTAAAACTTATGGGTGCTATCGAATGATTCCATTCCTGTAATTGCTGTTCTATTACAGGAATATGTTGGTGTTGGTTCACTTTTTAAATTTTTAGATTTTCATTAATTTCTGAGAATAATAGATTCTTTGAAGCTGTTCTTCCCGCTCCTGATGCACCTGATTTTGCATCAATGATAATCATGTTTGGATCAATGATATTTTCCTGTACAACTGGTGCAAGACCAAGTAAAGTTGCTGTTGGAAAACACCCTGGATTTGATAATAATTTAGTTTCCTTAATTTTGGACCTATTCCATTCGCTTAAACCATACACTGCTTGTGAAAGTAAACCATCGTTTACTGGCTCGTGTTTGTACCATTTTCGGTATTCATCACCATCAGTTAACCTCAAATCTCCAGATAAATCAATAATTTGAATTCCTGTTTCTACAAAGGCGGAAACAAGTTTGCTGGAAACACCTGATGGAGTGGCAAGGAACACAATGTCAGAATGCTTGGCTATCTCTTCTGGGTCAATATTTTTCAGTGTTATATCTGTTAGTCCATTAAGATTGGGAAATTCTTCAACCAATGGAATCTCGTCTCGTGTCGTATGAACTGAATGTATATTGAATACAGGATGTTGATACAATAGTCGGAACAGTTCACCACCGCCATATCCGGTTGCTCCTATAATAGATACATTCATTTTACTCCTCCTAAAATCGTGTATAAATAATCATATTTTTTTATAATTATAAGTTATTGATTCTACTATTATAAAAACTTAACAAGATAAAATCAATAACTTTTTAATATTGTGTGAACGTATATCAGATAGATTGATTATTTAATACTGTTTGCAATATAATTATGTTAAAATAACACAAAATTATTTTACTGGATTGTAATCGGCAAGGGTCGATGTGTCGCAGCTACTTTCATTACTATTTGGGTATAAATGTATTCCTGCCATACAACGAGTAGTTGAATCGCGATTTAATTCGCATCTAAAGGTGGTTATTACATGCAAACAATTTTAGATATGTCAGCAGATCTAACAGAATTGTTTCAATCTATACATCATATACAAAGAGTGGAAAAAGGGTCGTTATTATTTCAAGAGGATTCCTTCACAAATGAACTATACATTATTCAAAGTGGTCTGGTTCAGGTTAGTAAAATTATTCCTGACGGCCGCGAGCTTACTTTACGGATGTGTTCTAAAGGTGATTTAGTCGGAGAGCTTGCTTTATTTAATTCAACGCAACGGTATTTGTTGAATGGAAAAGTAATCGAAAGTGGAGAGGTTTCGGTCATACCTAAGGATCGATTAGAAGCAAATCTTTCAAAAAACCATAGTCTTGCCATTGAATTTATTAAGTGGATGAGCCTTCAACATCAAAAAACACAGACAAAATTTCGTGATTTAATTTTAAATGGCAAAAAAGGGGCCATGTATTCAACCTTAATCCGCCTTGCCAACACCTACGGTGAAATAAATTCGAATGGCATTACTATCAGCATCCCTTTAACAAATCAAGAATTAGCTAACTTTTGCGCCACATCCCGCGAGGTAGTCAATCGGTTGTTAAGTGAGCTTAGAAAAAATCGGATTATTTCCGTTGAAAAAGGCCTGATCACGATTTTCGATATGAACTATTTAAAAAAGGAAATTGATTGTGAAAACTGCCCAATTGAAATTTGTAACATTTCGTAATGATAACAAAGGAGGGTGAACCACGGGGTTCATCCTCCTTTGCTATATCCATTTGATTATTTATTCAATGTCTATGTTAAAGCTCAATGTTGATTGGAGTGGAGGGCGCGAAGACTCCTGCGGGAGCAGCGGGACAGGTGAGACCCCGCAGGCGCTTTAGCGCCGAGGAGGCTCACCGCCCGCCCCTAAGGTGCGCGAAGCGCCTGGAACGGAAATCAACATTCTAGTTTAACAGAGCCTTTAATTAAAGAAGAATAGCAGCAACAATCACTATAAAGAAAATGGCCGCATTCACGATTTCATATATCCCGACTTGCTTAGCAGAGTATGGTTTTCCATACATATAGATGGCCCGAAATAAGCTGGGGATAAAAGCAATTGCTACAGCCCATTCACCCATCAGCACCCATACCAATGGCACCAAGGTATGAAAGATCCAGGAAATCCATTTGAAGGTTTGATTTTTCTTTTCTCGAATCATCGTTTTCACATAAAAGGTGCATCCAGTGAAAAATAAGACCGATGCCGCAAACACAAGAATCGTATCTTTACTAAAACTTCCTGCGTAAAAATAACTACTGGCTAACCCTGCTATCGAAAAAACAAGAATGGCACTTACATCATTTAAAAAGGCCCTGTCCTGATTTTTGCTAGAAAAATAGGCATTAACCGTAAAAAATGGAATCATCACCAAACCAAAATATATCATGGATGGTCGTGAAAACAAGACAATTAGCAACAATAGAATGGCAGGTACTATATAAATAACAGCCCATTTTGTATAAAAGGGAATCTTTTTCTTTTTAAATAATAGGAGCAATGGATACGTCGCTAAGTAAAGAAACAACCAGCCGAAAAAGAAAGGAATATGCTGCCATAAAAAACCTGTTGCAGCTACACCAAGCCAAAATGGAATAATCAACATTGCCCATGCACCATGCTGCTTCGGTAAAAATAACTGCATGTTACTCACTCCTTTATCTATCCTGCCTTAACTATATGAAAATACCCATTTTCAATAAGTGAACCTCGTCACACCCATATAAAAAAATGAAGACGAAATCCCTCTTCGCCTTCATTTTGTAATAATTCACTTTGATTGATTTTCAGTTATTAATTTATTGATTAAATATTCCAGCAGCCACTTTTGACCTTTGTCATCATTAATATGGAATTTTGGAATATTGCTTTGGAGATTTGGAATAATCTCAGGTTCCCAATAATAGGTCGCGACAACATTAGTTATTTTATCCAATAGTTCATGGTCTTTCTGATCTCGTAACAACACAACCTTTGGAAAATCAGCCAGTTTATACCCCTCAATTAAAATATAGTCTGGTTGAAATGAGGATAATAGTCCAATTTGTTCTGCAAGAGTCCATGTTGGTTGCTCGGCATGAAGAATCAATCGCCCGTCACCCTCGACAATAGATGCTACAGCACCAGCCTCAATATGCCGACTAGAATCTTTTCCAGTTAATAAATCAGGCTGACCTCCATGCCCATGGTGTTTTATCGTGACAACCTTCCATTCTTCAAAAGATAATTTTTCTAAAAGCTTGGTCAGAAACGTCGTTTTCCCACTGTTTGAATAACCTACAACTTGGAAAATGACTGGATTACCATGGCCACTCGCTTCCGTTTGTGTCTTCAAGTAATAAGACCTCCACTTCTGTGCCGGACTCATATCCCCTTGTTCCACCCGGTAAGATCATTAATGAATTAGCTCCCGCTAGACTCATCACAATATTTGATTTATCTAAACCGCTCGGTACCACTGTTAAACGTCCATTTTTAATCGTTACGGCACTTCTAACAAAGCGCGTAAATGGATTTGCTTTTGGAAAATTCGCCTCTAAAATGGCCATTTCTTTGCGAAGATGAGGTTTTTCGGAAAACAACATCGTGCGAACGATCGGACGAGCAAATAATTCAAACCCAACATAACAAGCAGAAGGGTTACCAGATAGTCCAAATAATAGTCTCCCATTATATTGAGCCACTGTCGTCACACTTCCAGGTCTCATCGCAACCTTATTGAAGAGAACCTCAGCCCCTAATTTTTCATAAATGGCTGGCATAAAGTCAAAATCGCCGACGGAAACCCCACCGGTTGTCATTAGCATATCCACTTTATTTAAAGCTTCTGAAACGGCATTAAAACATGTATCAAAATCATCAGGGAGCTTTCCAAAATACGCCACTTCAGCCCCTGATCGGTCAATTTGTGCTGAAATCATAAAAGAATTACTATTACGGATCTTACCAGCAACTAATGGCTCATCCACTTCAAGTAACTCTGTACCTGTTGCAAATAGTCCAATAATCGGCTTTTTGGCAACTGGAACTTTTGCATATCCAAAAGTGGCTAGCATCGCTTGTATCCCCGGATTAATGAGAGTTCCCTTTTTAACGAGCACCTCACCCTCCTTGGCATCTTCACCCCGGAAGGATACGTTATCCCCTTTTTTATACGAACGCTTTACAGACATGAATTTTTTCTCTT